>JAATGX010000296.1 GCA_015688915.1 Desulfuromonadales bacterium | reverse complement strand
GACAGTTCATCGGCTTGATGCCGAAGCTCTGCTCGTCCACCTCGGTGAAGTACATGTTCTCGCGGTAGTTTTCGTAATGGCCGGAGCGCTGCCACAGCTCGGTCTTGAGGATCTGCGGACCAACGACGATGTCGTAGCCGCGTTTGAGATGTTCGCGGCGCTCGAAGTCTTCGAGAATGGTGCGCAGCATGGCGCCCTTGGGGTGCCAGATGGCGAAACCGGCGCCCACCTCGTCCGAGAAGGAGAACAGATCCAATTCCCTGCCCAACTTGCGGTGGTCACGACGCTTGGCTTCCTCAATGCGATTCAGGTAGGCTTCCAACTCCTTCCTATCGACAAAGGCCGTGCCATAAATGCGCTGCAGCATGCGGTTCTTCTCATCACCCCGCCAGTAGGCCCCGGCAATGGAAAGCAGCTTGAATGCCTTGATACGACCGGTGGAAGGGAGATGGGGACCGCGGCAGAGGTCCGCGAATGTACCCTGGCTGTAGACGGACACGGTATCGACGCCAAGATCGTTGATCAACTCGACCTTGTAGCCTTCCCCCATCTCGGAGAACATCTTGACGGCATCGGAGCTGGAGAGCACCTTGCGTTCGATCTTCTGGTCGCTGGCGGCCAATTGGGCCATCCTGGCCTCGATACGCTCCAGATCCTCGGGCGTAAAAGGGGTATCCATGTCAAAATCGTAATAGAAACCGCTCTCGATGGCCGGACCAATGGTCACCTTGGCCTTGGGAAACAGCTCCTTGACCGCCTGGGCCATAAGATGGGAGGTGGAGTGACGGATGATCTCCAACGCCTCGGGGCTTTTTTCGGTAACGATTTCCACACGGGCACCGTCGGTCAGACCAGTCGTCACATCGACCAGATCGCCATTAACCCTGCCGGCAATGGCAGCCTTGGCAAGACCGGCGCCGATCGAGGCGGCCAGATCCGCTACCGTGGCCCCTGCGGAAAGCTCGCGCGTGGCCCCGTCGGGAAGTGTAACGGTAATGTTGGACATTGATTATCCCTTTTGCGCAAAAAGCAAACAGAAAAGGCATCGAACCTATCGATGCCCCGACACCAACCGTCTTTAATGGTAGGCGCGGGCGGTCTCGAACCGCCGACCTCTACCGTGTCAAGGTAGCGCTCTCCCCCTGAGCTACGCGCCTGCACCAAAGCGGAAGAGTAATATCAATAATCCTTCCTGGTTGTCAAGCGGTTTTATAGGATGTTATCTGATTTTTCGAACCGCGCCACATTCTCCACGTGCATCGTTTGGGGAAACATATCCACTGGCTGGATCTCCCGGCAGCAATAGCCGAGTGTTTTCAAGATATTGATATCGCGGGCCAGGGTCTGGGGGGAGCAGGAAACATAGATCAGCGTCCGGGGCGAAAGGGCCGCAACCCGTTGCAGCACGTGTTCATCACACCCCTTGCGGGGCGGGTTGAGCACCACCACGTCAACATGTTCCCCCTCGTCCTCCAGATCCTCCAGCAATTCCGCAGCATCTCCCGCTTCAAAGCGGCAATTCCGCGCGCCGTTCAGGCTTGCGTTCTTGCGGGCATCCGCGACCGCCGCTTCAACCACCTCCACACCGATCACCTTCCCGGCACCGGAGGCCAGCGAAAGCGCAATCCCGCCGATGCCGCAATACAGGTCCAGCACGGTTTCGCTCCCGGAAAGCCGAGCCCACTCCCGCACCTTGTAGTAGATCAGCCGGGCACCGTCAGGATTTACCTGGAAGAACGAGCGGGGTGAGATCATCAGGGCCACATCGCAGATCCGTTCCGTCAGGTGATGCTTGGGGGTCAGAAAGTGGTCCGTGGGCCCCATGATCACGTTTCCCTCGGAACTGTTGACGTTCTGGGCCACCACCTCCACCTCGGGCAGTTGCTCGCGAATGAACTTTCCCAAATGATGTATTTCGTTATATGACCGTGCAGCGGTCACGAACACCACCATGGCCTTCTGCTCCGCCTCGGAAACCCTGACCACCAGGTAGCGCAGGAGCCCCATGCGGCTGCGGGGATTGTAGATCGTCACCTTGTTCTTGGTGATTCCTCGCCGGACCGCCTCCACAACCCTGTTGACCAGCGGATGGTGGATTGGACAGTCGTTCAGATCGAACACATCATGCGAGGAACGCCGGAAGATGCCGATGTAGGGCTCGGAATGTTTACCGGCAATGGCCAGACGGGCCGTGGTGCGGTAATGGATCAGGCGCAGGGGCGACAGGAGCGGATGGACCGTGATTTCCCCCAATTCCCGATACTGTCGCAGGTGGGTGAGAATATGCTGGCGCTTCCACTCCACCTGATCGCGGTACTTCATGGCAACCAGGGGACAGCCGAGGCACTGGGCGCTGTCTGTGCAAGGGGGACGCTTGCTCCGAACAGGAGAAGGGACCAGGATCTTTTTCACGTGGCCGAAGGCGATACGCTGCGCCACATGATCGATACCGACCCGGACGGTATCGCCCGGCAATGCCCCGGCAATCCTGAGGGCATGGGTTTCACTGGCGCCCATACCGTAACCTTCATCGTCAAGTCCCGATATGACTGCATCAACAACCGATTTATTGGTAAGCTTGGGGAACTGCAGTTGCTGAGAACCGCTTGCAGCGGCAACCTTCCCCGTTGCCGGCTTGCTCCGTGCTCCATTTTCCCTGTCGTGCCGTTGCGTTCTCAATGTCTTTTAAACCTTTACGTTAGATTCTGTCGCCCTCTGTCCCAAATACTCCCGGAACTGCCGCAACGCCTGCCCCCGGTGACTGATCCCGTTCTTTTCCTCAAGTGTAAGCTCCGCCATGGTCCGCTCGAATCCGTCAACCAGGAAAAGCGGGTCATAACCAAAGCCCCCCCTGCCCCGTCCCTCGGAAAGAACGTGTCCGGCGATACTGCCGGTGAACATTTGCTCGGGACCTTCAGGCGTCACAAACGCCATGGCACAGATAAAGGCAGCCTGACGCCTGTCGGGTGGAACACCCTTCATCTCCGCGAGCAATCTGCGGTTGTTGGCGGCATCATCGGCCCCTTCCCCGGCAAAACGGGCGGAATAGACACCCGGCGCCCCTTTCAGTGCATTCACCGCCAGACCGGAGTCATCGGCAAGGGCCGGCAGTCCGGTGAACAGCATCGCCTCACGAGCTTTCTTGAGAGCGTTGCCGGCAAAGGTGGCACCGTCTTCGACCGTCTCGGGGAAATCGGGAAAATCAACGGAGCAGTACACCGTTTCGACGACCCCGGCCAACACTGCCCGTATTTCCTCCAGCTTGCCGCGATTGCGGGTGGCCACCACCAACTCTTTCATCCCTGCAACGCTTCCTGCTGAATCCTGAACAGATGCCGAATACCCTTCATGGCCAGCACGCGCATGGCATCCATCTGGTTTACGCTGAACGGCTCCGCCTCGGCTGTGCCCTGCACCTCTACAAAGCGGTCGCTGGCGGTCATCACAAAATTCATATCCACTTCCGCGGACGAATCCTCCACATAGTTGAGATCGAGCAGGGCCTCGCCCCCGATGATCCCCACACTTACCGCCGCCACAGCCTCTTTCAACGGAATGTTCTCGAGCAACCCGTCGCTCCGTAGCGTGGCCAGCGCGTCGGCCAAGGCAACATATGCCCCGGTAATGGATGCCGTCCTGGTACCACCGTCGGCCTGGATGACATCGCAATCGATATAGATGGTACGCTCGCCCAGCGCAGCCATGTCGGTAACCGCCCGCAGAGAACGTCCGATCAGGCGCTGGATCTCCAGGGTCCGGCCACTCTGTTTTCCCTTGGCCGCCTCGCGGGGCGATCTGGTGTGTGTTGCCCGGGGCAGCATGGAATATTCGGCCGTCACCCAGCCGGTCCCCTTTCCTCTCAGGAATGGCGGCACCGTCTCCTCCACGGATGCGGTGCAGATCACCCGCGTGTCGCCGAACTCGACCAGTACCGAACCCTCGGCGTGCTTGCTGAAATTCCTGGTAATGGTCACCGGACGCAACGCGTGCTGCTCCCTGCCGTCGTTTCTTGCCATAATTGTTTATACTCTCCATTGGTCGGAACTGGTTCAATCAAGCTGTGTTCAATATCCTTTCGGCGGAGCCGTGTCAAACAAAAAGGGAAACCCGCAAACGGGTTTCCCTTTTAACCACGTATCCCCAACCGAGGCGTCAGCCGAGGTGGGTATTGTTGCTGCGCGCCCTGTTTACCAGTATGGTCGAGTCGAGCAGCTCGCCGCAACAGGTGCATTTCCAAGCCTCAAACGAACGAACGAAGTCATAAAATTTTTCGGCGAACATGCGCCCCTTGCAGCGTGGACATTCCATAGTAGTAACCCTCCGGGAGTGAGATTAATCAAATCGTCTATACCGGAGGCTATTACAGCAACCATGCCAAAAAGAGGCCGCCGTGATCCACACAACGCTACAACACAGAATATTATTTTATTTTTAAGTTAGTTAAAGAGTTTGCTCAGACGTAAATATTTCTTTTTACCAATCCCCTCAATCAAAAGAAGCTCCTCCACGGCCATTGAACCGCCATTGTTTTGACGATACGCAACAATCCTCTTGGCCAACACGGGACCTATACCGGGGACACGATCAAAATCCATCTCATTCATGGCGTTTATATCCAGGGGGATACCCAAAACAAGGCGCTGAGCCGTGGGCAATGAACCGGAGGTTATTGTTGCCGAGCCGTCGGCCCTCAATTTTACGTGGATATCGGCTCCGTTTTTGAGAGGATACGTCTCTCTCCCAACCGGAAAATACGCGGTCGGCACCTTGAAGGGCATCGCCAAATTAATGGCGCTCTCCGTCACCATATTGGCGGCCAACGGATAGATACCGGGAGACCTTACATCGCCGCTGATACGCACATACCCCTTGGCGGATGCTGTTACGGAAAAAGCCGCCGGAGCGATTGCCAACTCGCTCGGGCGGCTTTTTAGAACAACAGGGATAGCGACGGCCAAGGCCAGTGCCACGATGATGAAGCGGTACCAAACTTCAGCCTGATGCCCGGGGTTCACAACTCAAATACCTTAACGAGTGCTACTCTTCCGACTTGTGCAGCTTGTAGTCGATGCTGTCGATCAGCGCCTGGTACGAGGCGTCGATGACATTATCGGACACACCTACCGTACCCCAGCGGTTGTCCTTGTCGCCCGATTCGATCAGCACACGAATCGATGAAGCGGTCCCCTGGCCGGCAGGCAGGACGCGCACCTTGTAATCCAGCAATTTGACCTCTTTCAGCTTGGGGTAGAACTTCTCCAATGCCTTGCGAATGGCGTTATCCAACGCGTTGACCGGACCATTCCCTTCGGCGGCGGTATGCTCCACCTTGCCTCCGACCCTGACCCTGATGGTGGCCTCGGCCATCGGTTTTTCCCCATCCCCCCGCCTTTCGTCGATAACCCTGAATCCGACAATATGGAAGTAGTTCTTATGGGTTCCCAGGGCCTTCTTCATCAACAGCTCGAATGACGCCTCGGCCCCTTCGAACTGGTAGCCGCGGTTCTCCATTTCCTTGATGTTGTCGAGGATCTCCAGGGTGACCGGGTCCTTGCTGTCCAGGT
>JAATGX010000180.1 GCA_015688915.1 Desulfuromonadales bacterium | reverse complement strand
GTGCAATAGGTCAGGGCGAGCGAGCCTCCCGCAAATGAACCCACCTCCACAAACCGCAACGGCGTGGACCGTTTGGGAAGCAGTTCACTCAGGAGGTAATAGAGCTGGAAACGCTCGTTAGGGGACATCTGCCCTTCAAGTCCCTTGGGTATCGGATCAATCTCGTTGAATTCGGCAACCATGGCATCCGGAATAGCCGGATTCCTCGCGAACTTGTCGGGCTTGGAGAACCAGACGCCTGTTCCATCTATGCGGGTCCGGTCGAAGGTTACGTGACGGTCCGCCTCGAATTCGTGAATCGCCTTCCTGCACCCCTCCCAGTGGCCATAATCATCCACTTGTAGGATGCCATCGTTGGATACACGGTTGTAAAGATTGACAAGAATCGCCCTCGTTGATTCATACCAGTCTCCGTCAAGGTGCAGCAGGGAGATCATCCCCACTCGATCCCGCCACACTGGCAGTGTCTCCTCGAAGTACCCCTTGATCGTGGTAAGCACATCAGACACTCCGAGTTTGGCGCAAATCTCCCGGACGCTCTCTTCAGGAGCGGAACAGGTTCCGGTTCCCCATCCGCTTGCATCCGCCCCGACCCCTCCATGCGTGTCCTCCGCGGTCGGCACCGGCATACCCGAAAACGAGTCGAAAGAAAAAAGCCGTCGTGGCTGCCGGCTGTGGCGCTTGATCACATAGGCCAGCAACGCCGATGAGCCTCCCGCCGCAACGCCGCATTCCACGAAATTACCCGGAATATTGCGCTCGCAGATGGATTTTGCCAGCGAATAGAGAGAAAACAGGCGTTGTTCACTGAGCATGGTATAGGGGCGAATTGTCGCCACAACGTGCTGGAACTCCGCATCGCCAAGCGCACCCGAAGGGTTGCCCAAGGGAAGCTGCTGCAACTCTTCCAACAGTCGTGCGGCATCGCTGTTATCGGGGAACCAGCGCAACTCCTCCCGTAACGCCTCAATAGCGCCCAATAGCTGATTAGTCTTTATAAAACAGTGTGCCCGCAGCAGATCGAGCCCCTCAAGCGGCTGTTTCAAAGCCTTAGCCTCAACTAACATATTAAAGGCTTCACCGATCTCACCAGATGCAATCAGTTTCGTCGCCTGAGCTTTCAGTTTTATGGCCGGATTCACGGTAGCCTTGTTCATAAAACCTTTCATGGAAAGATACCTGGAGAGTATCGAGTCCAATTCCTCTGCGCGCTTTTCCATCGAATAGTCGCGCAGACAGCGTTCCTGCCCTCGACGGGCAATCTCTTCCCGCTGCTCTGGGTGGTCGAGATAATAGTAGATCTTTTCGGCCAGTTCGTACTCGTTGCGATAGGTTTCAACCTCACGCCCCGGCTCAAAATACCTGTACAGGTCCTCTTCATAATCGGTCAACATGAACGCACCAACTCCGGTAGTCTCGAAAAGGCGCATATTGCCAGACTGGCCCTTGGCTATATCGATGTGCGCGTTCAATGCAATTTTACCCTTCGCAATGGCCCTGAACATATCCATGCCCCAAACGACTCCCCTGCTGTATCTGCCGGCACTGGGCCGTGGATCCGACTTCAGAAAGTCCCCGATAAAATATCCCAACGACAACGGCCGACCATATTTGAGAGGAAACTCGGCAACTTCATTCAGAACGGCGCAGCGCCGTGTGTGTTCTTGCGACAACTGCCCAGCAAAAACGACATCATACTCTTTTTGTTCATCTTTCAACTGTAACGCGATCGGGGTAGGAAAACCGGGCATGAAAAATTCGCTACCTTTGGCCCCTAAGTCATGAGCCTTTTCCAGAGATGGCAGGTGATTAGAAAGGATGAGATCGAATCCCCTCCAATCGGTAGTTGTGGGGATGCTGGCAGCACGCCAGCCAAAAACAACTTTGGGTTTGTAAGGAAGCTGATTCAAAAAACGCGCATCAAACGAAATGGGGTCGGTCAGGTACAGGATATCCGGTTTGAAGTGACTGACCTGTTGTATTACGACCTCGTAAAGCCAATTTTCGACATTGTTCAGGGCTAGTCCGTTTTCGAACAGCCACTTGGCCTGCGCAGGCCCGTTGTTTGCAATAACCAATTGAGTCTCATAGCCATATTTTGACATATATGGTGCAAACAGGTGCGATGCGGAAAAGCCATCCGCAAGCAGTTGGTCAGTCTGATCCTGAAAACTCTTGTCACTTAGTCCTATGTTGATTTTGTAATAATCTTCCAAATATCTAGTATAGAAGGTATGCACCTGCATGAATTTCATACGAACCTCAAACGTACTTACATGTAGTTCTTCTCGATATACCAAATCAGTCAGTATCAGCACCCACTCATACGGCAGCTTGGCAACGGCCACCCCTAACTATGAAAACCAGTAATCGGAGCATGACTCATGAGAGAATGGAAAGCAATCGCTCCGAAACATAGCTGATCTGCTCCTCGGTAAGCTCTGGAAACAGCGGCAATGAGAGCAGCATACCCTGCTGGGAAGCGGCAACAGGAAAATTCTCCGCACAATGCCCCAAATGGCTGTATGCCTTCAAAAAAGGTAAGGGGGTTGGGTAGTGGACACCCGTCCCGATCCCGGCCTGTTTGAGTTCTGCATGCACCCTGTCGCGGTTATTGAGCCTCACGACATAAAGATGGTAGACATGGCGGACATCGGGGCATTCCAGCGGCGTTACCAGCCGGGAATCAGTCAGTAGCGACGTATAGAGTGAAGCATTTTGTCGCCGGGACTCGGTCCACCGTTCCAGATGGGCCAGCTTGACGCGGAGCACAGCGGCCTGAAGGCCGTCGAGACGTGAGTTGCGCCCTTCAAACTCGTGGTCGTACTTGGATATGCGGCCATGGTTGGCAATCATTCTGCATTTTGCAGCCAGCGCCTCATTGTTCGTCACAATGGCACCGCCATCACCATAGGCGCCCAGGTTCTTGCCGGGATAAAAACTGAAGGTGGCGACATCGCCAAAGCTGCCGACCTTTCGTCCCTTGAACTCCGCACCGTGCGCCTGGGCGCAATCCTCAATTACCTTGAGTCCATGAGCTTCGGCAAACGCTGATAGCGCCTCCATATCGCATGGCTGGCCGTACAGATGCACGGGAATAATCGCGCGGGTTGCCGGGGTTATGCGACGCTCGGCGTCGGCGACAGATAGGGTCTAGGTCTCGGGATCACTGTCGCCGAAGACCACCCGGTGACCGGCACGCGTCACC
>JAATGX010000023.1 GCA_015688915.1 Desulfuromonadales bacterium | reverse complement strand
TTGCGGGGGTCGTCCTCGGGGATGCCGGCCTCGACCTTGCCCACCAGGTCGGCGCCCACATCGGCGCCCTTGGTGAAGATGCCGCCCCCCAGACGGGCGAAGATGGAGATCAGCGAGCCGCCGAAACCGAGGCCGACCAGTTGGCTGACCACCTCCTTGACCGGTGCGCCCGGCATAAGCTTCTGAAGGATCAGGTAATAACCGGCCACGCCCAGAAGGCCCAGGCCGACCACCAGCATACCGGTGATGGCGCCTCCCTTGAAGGCCACGTTGAGCGCCTTGTGGATGCCGGACTTGGCGGCCTCGGTGGTGCGTACGTTGGCGCGGACCGAGACGAACATGCCGATGAAACCGGTCAGGCCCGAAAAGAGCGCGCCGATGGCGAAACCGATGGCGGTCTTGGGACCCAGGGTGGCGAACAGAGCGATGAACATGACCACACCGACCACGGCGATGATGGTGTACTGGCGCTTCATGTAGGCGCCGGCCCCCTCCTGGATGGCAGCGGCGATCTGTTTCATCCGCTCGTTGCCCTGGGGCAGCCCCAGGATCCACTGGGCCGATATCAGGCCGTAGGCCACGGCCGCGGCCGCGCAGACCAAGGCAAAAACAACTGCATACTGTTCCATGCGTCTATTCCTCCTGAGTATAGTTAGCCATTCATGGCTCTGTTACCGGGCGCAAAACGAAAAATTGTTACTGCAAACACCCTGATTTGTCAATTGTTTTGTTCACTGCATCCTAATCAACCGGCCGTTCTCCGCCCAGACCTCCCCGACCGGCGACACACCGAAACCGGTTGTGCATTATATTGAAACCACAGCATCTCCGTGCTATAAGGACATATTATTTTCGCACCGCAGGAGACCCGTATGAAGAATCTGACCCGTTTCGCCGCAGTGCCGCTCTTTCTGGCGCTCGCCGGTTGTGCCAGCCAGGGCTCGCTCGACATGGTCCGCACTGACGTTGACGCGATCAAGACCCGCCTGTTCTCGGTGGAAAGGGATCTGGGTGGTACCCGTGAGCAATCCACGGAACGCATCGGCGCCATCGAAAAGAGCTTTAAGACCGATGTCACCGATGTCCGCAAACTTGCGGCCGACATCCAGGCATCCATTGACAGCGTCAGGACCGAGATACAGGCATTGAACGGCAGGGTTGACGACCTCTCCCTCTCGGCCAAGACACCTTCTGAAGAGCTCAAGCGTTTCCATGATGATACGGATAAACGCATCATCGCCCTTGAAGACCGTGTCATCAAGCTGCAAACGGCGCTCGACAACCTGAACGGAAAAACCGGAGACCAGCCGCAGCAAAAGGACGCTGTTCCGGCACCGGATTCCGCCTACATGAAGGCTCTGGAAACCTTCAAGGCGGGCGACATGCCTGCTGCGCGGGAGCAGTTCCAGAAATTCATCGAGCATTTCCCGGAAAACGACCTGATAGCCAATGCCCAATACTGGATCGGCGAGACCTATTACAGCGAGAAGAACTACGAACAGGCCATCCTGGCTTTTCAGGAGATGATCAAGAATTATCCCAAGAAGGAGAAGGTCCCGGCCGCCATGCTGAAACAGTCGCTGGCGTTCAAGACCATCAAGGACACCAAGAGTGCAAAATTCGTTCTCAGGAAACTGGTGGAGGGATTTCCCAAGTCCGAAGAGGCCAAAAAGGCCAGGGAGCTGTTGAAGGGGATCAAATAGGCGACAGGGAGGCGTAACCCTGAATTATGAAAGGTAGAGCCATGCAACATAAGACGAATGTCGCTCCGTTTACCCAACACGAGCAAATCTTGATTTCTAAAATAAGAGTTTTACCTCCTGAAAGGCTTATGGAGGTAGAAGACTTTATTGATTTTTTGAGGCAGTCAGGCGGGGACAGGCGCCTTAGACAGGCAGCAACAAAACTTTCCGAGGATGCATTCAGCACGGTATGGGACAACCTCGAGGACGCGGAATATGACCGACTATAGTTTCGGGGATGTTGTTCTGGTGCCGTTTCCCTTTACCGACCAGAGAACCGGCAAACAGCGCCCCGCCATTGTGGTCAGTTCAACCGATTACAATTTCAATCGCCCGGATATTGTATTGATGGCCGTTACCAGTCAGATGCGGCAACCGACCCCTTACGGTGATACCGGGATCATCCATTGGGAAAAGGCAGGACTTATCAAGCCCTCTGTTATGAAACCGATCTTTACTACCATTGAAAAAGGGCTCGTTATAAAAAGGCTGGGAAAGCTTGCAAAAAAAGATGAGTTGGCTCTTCGCGGCGCATTACAGAAAATTCTTGGATGACAAAACCATCCCCCCACGCATAACCGTCGTTACAATACGCCCTTGGTGGACATGACTCCCTGAACCCTCGGGTCCACCTGGGTCGCCACGTCCATGGCCCGGGCAAAGGCCTTGTAGCAGGCCTCGATGATGTGATGCACGTTGCAGCCGTACATCACGTTGATGTGCAGGTTCAGGCCGCAATGGTTGACAAAGGCCTGGAAAAACTCCCGCGCCAACTCCACGTCGAACTCGCCGATCTTCACCTTGGGCAGGTTGACATTGTACACCAGGTACGGCCTGCCGGAGATGTCAACCGCCACGGCGGCAATGGTCTCGTCCATGGGAACCGTGGCCTGGCCGTAACGCCGGATCCCGTTTTTCTCTCCCAGCGCCTGTTTGAAGGCGTCTCCCAGCACAATGCCGACATCCTCCACCGTATAGTGAAAATCGACGTCGATGTCGCTG
>JAATGX010000148.1 GCA_015688915.1 Desulfuromonadales bacterium | reverse complement strand
GGTGAGACGGCACTTGGGCGCGTCGCCTCGAACAGGGCGATGCCGCTGTCCATCGAGGCGTTGAGCGAGCCCACCTCGCCGTGGTGGGGGATCGACATTACCTCATCACACTGTTTGCGGACCAGCGGACGAATCCCTTCCCCTTCGCCCCCCACCAGCACGACCACCTTGCCGGAAAAATCCACATCATAGAGCGACTGTCCCGCTTCGCCGGCCAGTCCGTAGACCCAGTAGCCGGCCTTTTTCATGGCCTCCAGGGATTGGGCGATATTGGTCACCTGGACCACCGGGATGGTCTCCGCCGCACCGGCCGACGCCTTTTCGGCGGCAGCGGTGACGCCGCAGGCACGATCCCGAGGGATGACCACGCCGTCGCACCCGGCACAGGCAGCGCTGCGGATCAAAGCCCCCAGGTTGTGGGGGTCCTGGATGCCGTCCAGCACCAGGAGAAAGCCGTTGTTCCCGGTGCCCGCGATCGAGGCCAGAAGATCATCCAGATCGGCGTAGCGGAACGGTTCCACCTCCAGGGCAATGCCCTGGTGATGCGAGGAGGCGCACATCCTGGTAAGGTCCTGCTTTTCGCGGCGATGCACCGCCACCCCCCGCTGCTCGGCCAGCTTGATGATCTTTTCCACCCGATGGTCGCTGGCGCTGAGTTGCACGTACAGGTTGTAGGCGCCGCGCGTGCCCTGCAGGGATTCCCTGACCGGATTGACCCCGAAGATCAGTTCGCCTTTCATGGGCAGGCCGCCACGATCTCGTCCACGATCTGTTCTGCCGCGGCGGCCGGATCAGCGGCCTTGGCAATGGGACGGCCGATCACCAGGTAATCGGCGCCTGCGCCAACCGCCTCAGCCGGTGTCATGATCCGTTTCTGGTCATCGATTGCCGCGAAAGAGGGGCGCACACCGGGGGTGACGATCAGGAAGTCCGGGCCGCAGGCCAGCCGGATCGGGCCGATCTCCAGGGGCGAGGCCACCACGCCGTCCATGCCCGCCTCTTGCGCCAGCCTGGCCAGGCGTACCACCATCTCCTCCACCGGATAATCGATCCCCACCCGTTGCAGGGTCTCGGCCGTGGATGAGGTCAGGATGGTCACGGCCAGCAGCCGGGGCCGCTGATCACCGAACTCCCGATGCACCTCCCTGACGGTCGTCTCCATCATCTCCGCTCCGCCCAGGGCATGCAGGTTCGCCAACTGCACCCCCAGCCGGGCAGCAGCCACCATGGCCTTGGCCACGGTGTTGGGGATGTCGTGGTATTTCAGGTCAAGGAAGACCCGGCCGCCATGGCGCTGCACCGCGCGGACAGTCTCCGGGCCGCCGGCGGTGAACAACTCCTTGCCGACCTTGAACATGCCGACTCTGCCCGCGAGCAGTTCCGCGTAACGGTCGATCTCTGACAGGTCATGCACATCCAGGGCGAAAAGTATCTTCTTGCGTGCTTCGTCACGAGTCATTCAACACCTTCTTTTCTTTTTTGCCACAGAGGTCAAGAGTGGGATTGCCCTACATGCCGTACAGGCGCTCGCCTGCAAGCATGTTGAAACTGTTGTTTTTCAGGGTTGCTATGGCCTTGTCGGTCTCGTCGAAACGGAAGATGATCACCGCGTTGCCGCCGCAACGCTCCACAAAGGCGTACATGTATTCCACATTGATCCGTTCCCGGTCCAGGGCCTGGAGGATGGTGGACAGCCCGCCGGGCCGGTCCGGCACCTCCACGGCCACCACCTCGGTCTTGCTGACTGTGAAGCCCTTATCCTTCAGCACCAGCTTGGCCGTTTCCACGTCATTGACGATCAGGCGCAGGATGCCGAAATCAGAGGTGTCGGCCAGGGACAGGGCGCGGATATTGACGCCGCTATCCCCCAGGATGCGGGTGATCTCCGCCAGGCGGCCCGACTTGTTCTCGATGAAGATGGATATCTGCTCGACTTTCATGATGCACCTCCCTGAGGTCAGAACCCGACTTCTGCCACAGAGACACAGAGACACGGAGAACGTCAAAACCATGTAATGCAGATCTAATCTTTTTTGATGTTAGATAAAAAAAACCGATCCGGTCTTCTCCCGCTTTTCCTCTGTGTCTCCGTGTCTCCGTGGCAGATTTTGATTTTTAGAGTTTCCGGTTGTCGATGACCCGCCTGGCCTTGCCCTCGCTGCGCTGGATGGTTTTGGGCTCCACCAGTTTGGCGGTGCAGGTCACTCCCGACATATCCTTGATTTCCCTTTCAATCTGCCGGGCGAGGTTCTGCAACACCTTGACTTCGTCGGAGAACAGTTGCTCGTCCACCTCCACCTGGATCTCCAGGGTATCCAGGTTGTCCTTCCGCTCCACGATCAGCAGATAATGCGGCTCGACCCCTTCGATGCCGACCAGGATCGACTCGATCTGTGACGGGAAGACGTTTACGCCGCGGATGATCAGCATATCGTCGGAACGGCCGCTCGTGCGGGTGATGCGGGCATGGGTCCGGCCGCAGACGCACGGCTCGTGGGTCAGGCTGGTGATGTCCCGGGTGCGGTAGCGGATCAGGGGGATGCCCTGCTTGGTGATGGTGGCGATGACCAGTTCGCCCCGCTCCCCGGCCGCGACGCGCTGCCCGGTCGCCGGGTCGATGATCTCGGGGATGAAGTGGTCTTCCCAGATGTGCAGCCCCTTCTTCGCCTCGATGCATTCGATGGCCACCCCCGGCCCCATGATCTCCGACAGGCCGTAGATATCGATGGCGGCCAGATTGAGCTTTTCCTCGATCTCCCCCCGCATGGACTCGGACCAGGGCTCGGCGCCGGAGATGCCGACCCGCAGCTTGAGCGCCCTGAAGTCGATTCCCTCGGCCCTGGCCTCCTCGGCCATGAACAGGGAATAGGAAGGGGTACAGGTCAGCACGGTTGAGCCGAAATCCTGCATGATCATAATCTGGCGTCTGGTATTGCCGCCCGAGATGGGGATGACCGAGGCCCCCAGCAGTTCGGCGCCGTAATGAGCCCCCAGGCCGCCGGTGAACAGGCCGTAGCCGTAGGCGTTCTGGATGATGTCCCCCTTGTGCGCTCCGGCCGCCACAAAGGAGCGGGCCATCAGCTCCGACCACGTCTCGATGTCCTTCTTCGTATAGCCAACCACGGTCGGCTTGCCGGTTGTTCCGGATGATGCATGGATGCGGACGATCGCCTCCATGGGCGCCGAAAACAGGCCTTAGGGGTATGACTCGCGCC
>JAATGX010000101.1 GCA_015688915.1 Desulfuromonadales bacterium | reverse complement strand
GGGAAGGAAAAGGTTTCAGCGGCAAAGCCGACAGCCAAACCCGGGAAGAAGGCTGCGCCTGAGCCGGGTGATGCATCCGGAGGCCGCTGGACCGTGGTGGTTGGCAGTTATGTGCTTGAGGATGCACTGGCTGCCGATCTGGTACGGGTCAGAAAGGCCGGCCTGGATGCGGCCGTTCAACAGGGTGCGCGAAAGAAATCACCCATGAACCGCCTGTTGCGGGCCGAGTATGACGATCGGGCAACCGCCCTGGCCGAACTCGGAAAGCTCAAACGGTTCACGTCGGATGCCTTTATCATCGACCAGGGCGGGAAATATGCCGTCTATGCCGGCTCGTACCTGCTGGATGCCCGGGCCATGTCCGAGAAGGAACGGCTGGCAGCGGCCGGATTTTCTCTGACCCTGAAGCATGCCGAGGTGGCCATTCCTTCCAAGCGCTTGACTGCCGGTACGTTCAGTGACAGGAAGTCGGCCGAGACCGCCTTGAAGAAGCTGAAGGATGCGGGGCTCAAGGCGTCCCTCTCCCAGCAGTAGGGACCTATGGCCGAGAAGGTTAAGCTGAAGATATCCCCGGCAATCTCGGCATTTCTCCGGCCCGGACTCGGCATCGACGAGAGGCTGAAGGGGTTGGAAGCTGCAACCGGCATGGCGCCCGAGGACCGGGTGCTGCTCATCTGCTGCCTGATGCAGGATGGCGACAGCGTGGTCAAGGGCGCGGCCGCGGCTGTTTTTGAAGCGTTGCCCGAGGAACCGCTGGTGGAGTTCATCCGGAGCTGCCCCGAGACGCATCCCGCCATCCTCGATGTGATTGCGCGGCGTCATCACGCAAGCCGTGGTGTGGTCGGCGCACTCCTGGACAGCACGTCGCTTTCTCCCCAGGCGCGGGCGTTTCTCCAAGGATTTTCCACGGGTGGTGAAGGGGCAGGGGACGTCTCCGACGAGTATTCTCCCGGAGAAAGTGGTGAAGAGGGTGACGATACGGGGCTGGAGGGGCTGGACGACGGATCGGACGGCGAGGGTGAAGAACCGGCGGAGGACGCTGGCGAGGCGGACGAAGAGGATGCCATTGACGATCAGGGAGAGGAGTTCCTCAGCAAGTATAAGCTGTCCCAGACCATGGGCATTGCCGACAAGATCAAGATGGCCCTGACCGGCGACAAGGAATGGCGTTCGCTGCTTGTCAAGGATGCCAACAGGCTGGTTTCCAGCAGTGTCATCAAGAATCCCCGTATCACCGAGGCGGAGATATTGTCCCTGGCAAAGTCAGGGGCGCAGAACGATGAAATCATGCGCCTGATCTGCGTCAACAAGGAGTGGGTCAAGAACCACAAGATCCGGAAGGCGCTGGTGGAAAACCCACGCACGCCGGTGCCCAACGCGCTGCGGTATCTTTCGACGCTGGGCGAGAAGGATGTGGCGGCCTACGCCAAGAGCAAGAATATCTCGTCGGTGATTTCTACACAGGCCAGGCGGATGTTGCTGAACAAAAAACGATAGGAGCGGAGATGGCCATTGTAAATCACGCCAAGCGGGAGATAAACGCGAAGATCGTCTACTTTGGCCATGAAGGCGCCGGTAAGGGGACCTCACTGCGTTACGTCTATGGCAGGATCAAGCCATCGCTCCGCGGAGAACTGAAGGTATTGCCTACCGCCGGTTCCGCATTGCTGTTCTTCGATTTCACCCCGTTCGAACAACCGCTTTTCAACGGCTACCGCATACGTTTTCAGATCTATACGCTGAACGGGACCGTTGCCAACCCCGCTGCCTGGAAAATGATGCTCAAGGGGACTGACGGCCTGGTCCTCGTGGCCGATGCCGGCCGGGAAAAAGTGCCCGTCGTGCGGCAAAGCGTGCTGCAACTGCGGGGGGTGTTGAATTCCTACGGTGTGGCGCTGGATGAAATTCCGTTGGTCCTCCAACTCAACAAGGCCGACAGCGCCGACCGGGTGTCGCCGGATGACGTGTCCTCGCTGCTGGGACTCGCGGAGTGCGATGTCCGCCTGACCACGGCGACGACTGGAGATGGCGTTCTGGAGGCCCTTACCTCGCTTTCCCGCAAGATCATGGCCCGTATCGGGGAACAGGAACAGGGCACTGCATCGGCAGTGGAACGGGAGGTGGGCGCGGCTGGCACTGCCGGGAGCGATGGTGACACCGTTCGGTCCGCCCCCGGCGCTCGTGCACCGGAACAGGTGCCCATGGATACCGGCGTGGCGCCTGAGGCCACGCCCGATCGTACGCCGTCTGGCGCGGAGCCGCCCGGTGATTTGCCGTTACGGGTCAGGGTGGCCGGGGATGGTGTCCGCATGGACGAAGGCCGTGTACGGATTCCGTTGGAAATAGAACAGCCGGGCGGGATGCGCCGGCTGATGGTGACCGTCACGGTTGAGCCGGGTTAGGCGGGCGCCAGCAGGACTTGCAGAGAAGGTAGCATTACCTTCTTGTTTACACAACGGCAACGTGCTATAAGCGCGGAAAGCGCTCATATCGCAGGGAGGTTTGTCAATGGCGGTCATCACGATTTCAAGGGAAATGGGTACCGGTGCATATCAGATAGCGGCCAACGTCGCCAAGAAGCTCAAGTATACACTGGTTGACGGAACATGTATCAGCGCCTGTGCCGCCAAATACGGGCTTGCCCCGGATATGCTCCAGATGGTCGATGAAAAGCCGCCGTCATACATCACCGCCGAAGACCGCAAACGTGCCGCGGCACTGAATACGGTTGAACTGATCCTGCTCGATTTTGCCCGCAAGGGCAACGTGATCATCTATGGCCGTGGTGGCCAGGATCTGGTGAAGGATTGCGGTAACGTACTGAGGCTTCGCTTCATCGCCGATTTCGAGGAACGTGTGGAGTGCTTTGCCGAACGGGAGTGGATCGACCCTGACCTGGCCCGCACCATGATCCGCCGCAGCGATCACCAGCGGGGTGGTTTCATCCACTTCTATTTCGACCGCGACTGGGACGATCCGCTTGGATATGACCTGACCTTCAATACCTCGCGGCTCTCGCCCGCGTCGATTGTCGAGATCATCGTGGCGGCAGCCAAGGAGCCGGCCCTCAAGGAGGCCGAAAAGGGTGCGGGCGAGATCATCGACAACACCATCCTGGTGAAGCGGATCGAAACTGCCCTGTTGAACTCACCCGACCTGGATTACCGCCCCTTCAAGATCGACGTTGAAAAGGGCAAAGTCCTGCTGAGCGGCTATCTGGCGTCGGACAAGGAGAAGAAGAGCGCCATAAAGATCGTGGAAGCGGTCAAGGGGGTCAAATCGGTGAAAGAGGATATCCAGGTGGTCAACTACAAGGCCTATAAGGATAAAAGCTGATCCCTCCGTTCCGCTAAACGTTTCTTCAAAGGGGCGAGGAGGTCGGCGCTGAAGCGCATGCCACCTCGCCCCTTTCCCATCTCCAGCCCTTCCTCGATGCCGTGAAAATCCGATCCGCCGGTAACCAGCAACTCCAATTCACCCGCCAGTCGGCGCAGAAATTCCATCTCGTCCGGTAAAGCCAGGTTATTGAACGCCTCGATGCCGTCCAGCCCCATATCTACCAGCTCCCTGATAGCTTGACGCAGTACCCCGCGGTCAGTGCTGACGGTGGTGGGATGGGCCAGCACGGCAGCGCCGCCAATACGCCTGATCTCGGCGATGGCGTCATGGATCAGCCAGTAGGATTTGGGGACGTTGCAGGGAATCAGGTACCTCTGGAAGGCGTCTTCAACGGACGCGACGTACCCTTTGTCCAGGAGTGCGCGGGCGATATGCGGCCGGCCGATGGCATCCCGTGCATAGACAAGCACATCGCCAAGCTCCAGGCCGGTCCGCCGCTCATGGGTGAGCCTTTCGTTCACCCTGTCGAGGATTTCCACGTTGCGTTGCTCCCGCTTCCGGCGAAACCCGTTCAGCCGTCCCAGGAAACTGCCGTCGGTGTAATCGATGCCATAGCCCAGGAGATGGACATCCTGCCACGGGCCAAACTGTACGGAAAGTTCCACCGCCGCTATCACCTCGACACCCATGCCGGTCCCGGCAATCTGCGCCGGGGAGATGCCTGATACCGAGTCGTGGTCGGCGATGGCAATGGCCGTCAGTCCCCGCCTCGCCGCCCGGTCTACCAACTCGGCCGGTGAGAAGACGCCGTCCGAGCAATCGGAGTGCATGTGCAGATCTATGTATTGTCTGGTGTCCCTGTTCATGTCTTCATACTAGTCCCGGCCTGCTGAAAAGTAAAACCATCTGTTGCGTGCCCAGGCTTGTTCGGGTACTATACCGTGCCATGAAACCGAACGATATCCACATGGTTATTGCCATACTTCGGGAAGAGTACCTGAACTGGCGCAAGCCTGCCGTGACGATTGTTGCCGAAAGTGGCCGCAGTCCGTTCAAGGTGTTGGTGTCCTGCATCATTTCCCTGCGCACCAAGGACGAGGTGACGGCGTTGGCTTCGGCCCGGCTTTTCCAGCGCGCAGATACGCCGGAGGCGATGCAGAGCCTGACGGCGGAAGAGATTGCCGGAATGATCTATCCGGCCGGCTTCTACCGCACCAAGGCGGAACAGATCAGGGAAATCGCGCGCCAGTTGATGGCCGATTATGGCGGACACGTTCCGGATGAGATGGACGAACTCCTCGGCTTCAAGGGGGTGGGGCGCAAAACCGCCAACCTGGTGCTGACCTTGGGCTTCGGCAAGCCGGGGATCTGCGTCGATACCCATGTTCACCGCATCTGCAATCGCTGGGGCTATGTAACCACCAAAACCCCGGATGCCACCGAGATGGCACTGCGTGCAATCCTGCCGCACGAGTACTGGATTGAGATCAACGACCTGTTGGTGGCATTCGGTCAGAACCACTGTTTTCCGGTGTCGCCGCTTTGCTCAACCTGCCGTCTTGCCGTACTGTGCCCACGCATCGGTGTGAATAAATCCCGGTAAGGAACGATTTGCACTGCTGTTCACATACCGAAGGACGCTGTCAGATCTCAAAAAACCTCTTTAATTTGTATATTGCCAGCCGCTTGTTTTATGTGTAAAATTGTATAACATTATTTGAAAACATGGATTTTATTTCAGGAGGCGCACTGATGTTGAGAAAAATCGGATTCATCGGACTTGGTACTGTTGGCAGGCACATGGCCGCCAACCTGATCAAGGGAAGCTATGAGTTGACCGTTTTTGACAGCAACCAGAATGCGGTTGCAGACTTGGTTGCGCTGGGAGCACAGGGGGCGGCATCCGCCGCCGAAGCCGCCAAGGGCCGCGATCTGGTGATCTCCATTGTTCCTGAAGGGGATGAACTGGGCGAACTGTTTTTCGGAGAGAACGGTATTCTGGCCGGTATCGATGCCGGTACGATCCTGGCCGACATGGGCTCCCACTCCCTGGAAACCACCATGAAGATGTCCGATGAGTCGGACAGGAAAAAGGTACTCTATCTGGATGCGCCGGTCTGGGGCAGTAAGGATCATGCGGCCAACGGGCTGTTGACCATCATTACCGGCGGAGATCCCTCGCTGGTTGGCAAGTGCCGGGAAGCCTTCTCATTTTTCGGCCTTAACATCATCCATGTCGGCCAGGTCGGAGATGCATCGAAGATGAAGTTCATCGTCAACCTGGTGCAGGCCGAACTGGTACAGGTTCTGGCCGAAGGGTTGGTCTTCGGCGAAAAGATGGGCTTCAATGCCGACAAAATCCTGGAGGTGCTTGACACCCGCGGGGTTGCTTCACCGCTGTTTCACCTCAAGGGGCGCGCCATGGCCCGGGGAGATTTCTCCCGCAGTTTGGCGCTCAAGTACGTCCACGAACAATTGCATGTGGTCATGAACGCCGCCCGCCTGGTCGGTTTGACGCTTCCCGCCGCCGAGGCCGCCAGCAAGGTGTACGAAGAGGCGGTCGAGGCCGGTTGGGGTGAGGAAGACTTCTCGGCGGTTATCAAAGTGCTGCGTAAATAGGTTTGAGCGACGCTGATTGTATTGATACGGTTTAGAGGCGCCCAGGTAGGGCGCCTTTTATTTTGAGGAGTACCATCATGGACACGACCTTTCGTCCCCGTCAGGTTTACGTGGCAGCATCCTGGATGGCGCCGGTGGGGCGCTATAACGGTAAGGACAAAGCGAACCTTTCCTTCCTGGAGATGGCCGAACGGTGCGGTGAGGTCTTCAGCGGCAGCCCGGTCAGGCGGCGTGACATCGAGGCGGTGGTGGTGGGGAGCCAGAATCCGGCCGCCTTCTCCGGTGTGGATAATACCGCGGCCAAGATAGCCGGCATCCTGGGCATCTCGGGTGCCAAGTCGGTGCTGATCGACACGGCATCCTCCTCCGGTGCATCGGCCTTTGAGAACGCCTACCTGGAGGTTGCCTCGGGGCGCCACGATCATGTCCTGGCAATCGGCGTTCAGAAGATGAGTGATGTTTCGACACTGGAATCGACCCGTATCATCGCCGGGGTTATCGACCGCGACGAATCCGAATTCGGTCTGACCATGCCGGCCTGCGGGGCGCTGGTGGCGCGGGCGCTCAAGGAAAAGCTGGGGCTCACCGACGAGGAGTGGACCGCCTATTCCGCCATGCTGACCGGTCGCAGCCAGCGTTTTGCCGCCCAGAACCAGGATGCCCACTTGCGATTTCCCCTTGAGGTGGAAGAGTATTACCGTCAGATAGCCAGCGGTAAGAATTACCGTTACTGGTATCCCCTGCGCTACCACGATTACTGTCCCATGTCCGACGGCATGGCTGCGGTCATTCTGACGGCGAAGCCGCAGGATGTGCTGGTCAGCGGTGTGGGGAGCGCCACCGATATTCCTACCATTGCCGATCGCAATTATTTCCACTCCTTTCCGGCCACGGTCATCGCAGCCGGCTATGCTTACGGCATGGCCGGCATCAGGGATATCCGCTCTCTCTCGGGAAAACTGCACGTCAACATGCACGATCCTTTCAATGGTTTTGGCCCCATCAACCTGGTGGACCTGGGGATCGTCAGTCGCAGCCGCCTGATGGACGCATTGCTTGACGACACCCTGACCGGGCCGAACGGGGCGTTTCCAACCAACCTGACCGGCGGGCTGAAAGGACGCGGCCACCCTCTTGGCGCCACCGGCATGATCCAGATCGTCGAAAACCACCGCCTGATCAGGGAGCGCGGTTTCAGAGCCGGTCTATCCCATTCCATCGGGGGACCAATCAACAACAATGTGGTGGTGCTGCTGGAGCGGAGCGATCATTATGGCTCCCGCGCCCATGAATCCTTCAAGCCGTGGGGCCTGCCCTCCCTGGGCAGGCTCAAGCCGCGGAATGTTACTCTTGATTCCCTGCTGGCCGCCGGGTCTCCCGCGGAAGGCGCTTTCGTGACCTCCACAACTCGCTTTCATCACCGGTCGGGCCAGCCCGAAGCGGTCATTCTGATCGTAGCCTGCCGCTTCAATGGGGCCAAATACAATTTTCTCTTCGGTGTCGGCGGAGAATATAGCGACCAGGTATCTGCCTTCAGTGCCGGCGACGCGGTCTCCGTCGAACGGGTCGGTGAGGGTATCATGGTCAATCAGATGCCGGTTCGTAAGTTTTATACCCGTACCATAAACGGCCTGGTGGAGTTGGCCGGAGCGGGATGGAAACGACTGGCGGGCAAGGGGTAGCCGGGATTTCCGGCGAAGTCCAATGTTATCGCTCGTGGAGATTGCATTGATACGTTTATTGAGATAACGTTACAGGCATCTCATGATGTGAGGGGGAGTATGTCCAAGAGCAATCCTTACCGGTTCCAATGGAAAGATCTGGGTAATATAGAAGAGGGACGTCCAAACCTCGGCAACCAGGTAAATGTGGCTGTGTACCGGTTGATGCAGTATACGTTGCGGGATGTGCTGAACAGACATCTGTCCGTGGAACGTTCACGCGAGCTGCTCCGGGAGGCGGGTAAATTGGCCGGGACGGAATTCTGCAACAATATCCTTGATCGTTTGCTGCCATTTAATCAATTCGTGGCGGAATTGCAGGAAAAATTGCAGTTTCTCAAAATCGGCATCCTGAGAGTTGAAAAGACCGATTTCGAGAAAATGGAGTTTATTCTGACCGTGGGAGAGGACCTTGACTGCTCCGGTCTTCCACCTGCCGATGAAACGGTGTGCGAGTACGATGAAGGCTTTATTGCCGGTGTGTTGGAGGTATATACCGGACGGGAGTTCGAGGTCCGCGAAATAGACTGCTGGGCGTCCGGAGAGCGGACGTGCCGTTTCAAGGCAACGGCATTGTCATGAGAGATCGCCATGTCACATGATAGTGCCAAGGTAGTGGTAGAGCTGCTCGGCGACCAGTTGTCACGTCTTCTGCGCGGCGAATCCGCACATATCGTCGACTATGGAAGTGACCTCGATCCGGCCCTGAAGCGGTTGTGCGAAACAGTTGACCGCCTTGTTGTCTCGTTCGGTGAAGTGCGTGACTTTATTCAATCCCTGGCGGAAGGGAACCTGGAGGTGGTGCCGCCGCCCCATAATCTGCTTGCCTCTCCTTTCAAACAGCTTCAGGCCAATCTTCTTCATCTTACCTGGCAAACGGGACAGATAGCTGCGGGCGACTTCAGCCAGCGTGTTCACTTCATGGGTGACTTTGCAGAGGCATTCAATACCATGGTTGAATCGCTGGAGGAGAAAATGCGGGTGGAAAATTCCTTGCGGGCCGCCCAGGCCAAGGTCAAGCAGTTGGAGGGGATTATCCCTATCTGCATGTATTGCAAAAAAATCCGTGATGACGGTGATTATTGGCAGCAACTGGAAAAATTCATTTCTGAGCATTCCGATGCATATTTCAGTCACGGTATCTGCCCTGCCTGTTTTGAAAAACACCACGGAGAGGCGTCCCGTCCGGAACCCTGAATTCCTCCGGAGAAAGCCTTGGCGAAAAAAACAAACTTGATTTTTCAATAGCCTGTTGCTATTGTATTAGCAGTCTGGCGTCGAGAGTGCTAACGCTCATTCCGTATGAAATAAAAGGAGATCGAGTTATGGTTGCACGTCTGCCGGTTGTTGCTGACAGTCTGTCGCTCTATCTGGCCGAGATTCGTAAGTTCCCCGTACTGAGCGAAGAGGATGAACATCGCCATGCGGTTAAATTCTTTGAGGAAAGGGACTTGGGATCTGCCCATACGCTGATTACCGCGAATCTTCGTTTTGTGGTCAAGGTGGCCGCGGAATATCGCCACTATGGGCTCAAAATGCTCGACCTGATCCAGGAGGGCAACATCGGGCTTATGCAGGCGGTGCGTAAGTTCAACCCCCATAAGGGGATCCGTCTCATCTCCTATGCGGTCTGGTGGATTCGGGCGTATATCCAGAATCACATCATATCCGCCTGGAGCCTCCTCAAGATCGGTACTACCCAGGCTCAGCGCAAACTCTTTTTCAAGCTCCGTGAAGCCAAAAACGCCATTCGCATGTTGGGTGGCGGCGAGAACGATACCCATACCGCGGCCCAGGCGCTTGACGTTACGGATCAGGATGTTGTGGAAATGGAACAGCGCCTTCAGGGAGAGGTTTCGCTGGATGCGGAAATACCGGGCAGCGATGGGTTGACGGGCCTTGAAAATCTTGTTGATGACCGGCTGAACCAGGAGGATCTGTTGGCCGAGTTCCAGGCGAAGCAGCAACTACAGGTGCAGGTGGCGCAGGCCATGACGCTTCTCAACGAGAAAGAACGCTTTGTTGTCGAACATCGCATTACCGCTGATGAGCCGCTGACGCTTCAGGAAATAGCCAGCCATTTTTCCATCTCGCGGGAGCGTGTGCGGCAGATTGAAGAGGGGGCGTTAAAAAAGATGAAGCACTCTCTTTCACCTATGTTGGCTGCCGCGTAACGTCCTGTTGGTGCGGTGTGGCGATGCGTCGTCTCGTTCGGGATGGCGCATTTTGTTTTTTGTTTCGTAAAAAAAGGCTTGACTCTGACGCCATTTTTCTTTAAATAAACAATTTCGGCTTTCTGGTCAGTTGATTTGTCGCGCTGGCGTAGCTCAATTGGTAGAGCAGCTGACTTGTAATCAGCAGGTTGCGGGTTCGAGTCCCATCGCCAGCTCCACGTAACCCGGAATACGATTCTCCCTGGAGGGATTCCCGAGCGGCCAAAGGGAACAGACTGTAAATCTGTCGTCGTACGACTTCGGAGGTTCGAATCCTCCTCCCTCCACCACATAAATCATCGGAAAGCGGCAGCAGTGCTTGAATCCAGGAGACATAGTCGCATGAACTGGTAAGAGTGAGGCTGGGCGGTTTCCAAACGTCTTCGTCTGGAGTATGCGGGAGTAGCTCAGTTGGCTAGAGCGTCAGCCTTCCAAGCTGAGGGT
>JAATGX010000109.1 GCA_015688915.1 Desulfuromonadales bacterium | reverse complement strand
CCGACCATGACACCGCGGCGGCTGATTGCCGTCGCGGGATTGCCCGTATCTTGCCTGTTCATATCGACCTCCTTGCGGTTGATGTGAGCGTTGTTCTCAAAAACGGATGGCATCAATCAGATGCTGGCGCCTTCGCTGCGCACCTCGCCGGTTTCGATGGCCAGGAGCGTGTCAGCCCATTTGAAGGCCCAGTCGTGCAGTTCCTTGTCATTGAGCGGAGCCGGCACCTTGGAATCCGTATGGTTGTAAATTCTCTGGGCCAACTCGTTGTACACCTTGGCCTGCTCCGAATCGGGAAACGCCTCGATGGTGGTCTTGCCCTGCAACTCGGACTGGGTGACGGTAATGGAACGGGGCACGTACTCCACCACCTGGGTCTTGGTGTGCTCCACGAAATCGTCGATAATGGCCCGGTGGTACTGGGAGTTCATGGAATTGGCAATGACCCCGCCCAACAGTGCGCCGCCGTTGTTCGAATATTTCTGGATACCCTTGAAGAGGTTGTTGGCGGCATAGATGGCCATGAAGTCGGACGACGACACGGTAAAGACATGATCGGCAATACCTTCGCGCACCGGCACGGCAAAGCCGCCGCACACAACGTCGCCCAGGACGTCGTAGACCACGATGTCCAGGTCCAGTTCGTCAAAAACGCGCAACTGCTTGAGCAGCTCAACGGAGGTGATGATGCCGCGGCCGGCGCAGCCGACGCCCGGAGCGGGACCACCCGCTTCGACGCAATAGATCCCGGCAAAACCTTCAAAAACCACCTCGTTTGCCTTGACATTCTTCTTTTCCCGCAGTGTGTCGAGAATAGTGGGAATATACCCGCCACCACGGAGCGTGGTGGTCGAGTCACTCTTGGGATCGCAGCCGATCTGCATTACCTTGAGACCTGAAGCGGCCAGCGCGGCACTGATGTTGGATGTGGTTGTTGATTTGCCGATGCCGCCCTTGCCATAAATGGCAATTGTTTTGACTTTTTTTCCGGACATTAACATTCTCCTTTTTTGGGTTTGAGACTCAGTCGGAACCTGAGACTGTCAGCTTGCAATTTTCGGTTTTATTGATCTGGAACACCCGTCCACCCTGGACGATAAGTGTAATTGAGCCATGATTTACCGTTTTAAGTAGTTCGGTAACTTTTCGGAGCGCGTCAATATTCATATCAGCCTGCTTCCTGCGGATAATGGTAGGCTGCTGCCCCATGAACTCCCCCATAAAAAAAGACCGGCGCAAGCAATGCGGCCGGTCTCTGGTTTTTCCAGTCAACCCTTTATTTTCGATACCTGTTGTGCCCACGTACAAAAAAAGAGGTCAAAGGAATATCCTTTGACCTCCGGTGTACCGGTCAGCCTTTTTGTTACGGGAGTAGTTCCCCACAGTTTACCTGCTTGGGGAGACGGACTAAACTAGTATATCTACAAACATTGTAGGCAATATACCGGATGAAATTAGCCGTGTCAATATTTTTTTGCAGCTTTTTTCAGAACCGCGACGATTACCTGCCCGCCACAACGGCGCTGAGGAGGTCTTCGGCCAGGCGCAACCCACCGCGGAAACCGGTGTATCCCCGGTCGAGCACCGCCCGGTTGGCCACCGGGAAGCTGACCGAAAGGTGCGGAGCACCGATGGTCTGGGCCAGTTCCCGTTCCAGGGAGCTGCCGACCACAAAAGCCGGGCTGAAGGCGTTATGGTATTTCTGGCCGCCGGCAGGAGGCCATTTTTTCTGGAGATGCTCCACGGCCCGGCTGCCGTCGGTTTCAAACACCAGGGTGGTCTTGTAGCGCGACTCCAGGACCTTCAATTGGGCGTTAAGCCGGTCTTTCTCATCGTCTTCCAGGGGATCGGTACAGACCGTCAGTTCCGGCAGCCACCCCAGGTCATCGGCCAGAAACTTCGTCAGGGCCGTGGCGTAGTTGGCATCCCCCACCACCACAGCGTACCGTTGCAGGTCCAGGTCGTTGAAGCAGTCGGTCAACGGCTCCAGGAAGCGGAAATAGGCCTGCTTCTCGGTGTTGAGTACGGTATTGACCCGCTGTTTGGAGATCTTCAACGCCTTGCCGACGCTTCGCAGAAAGGCCTCGGAGGCGCTGGCGCCCACCGGCAGGGACAGGCTGAGAAACGGCGTGCCGTGGACCTCCTCGAACACCTTGGCCGCCTCCACTCCGTAGACGTGGGAGACCACGATGTTCAAGGCCACCGACCCGGCCGCACGGATACCCTCGATGGTGTCTTCCGTGGTGAAAAAGGAGTTGACCGTCAATCCCAGGGCCTCCAGCAGGCGGCGCACCCCTTCCAGGTTGCCGCGCCAGAACGGGTCGGCAGACGGCACGATGCCCCACAGGTTGACGTTTTTCTTCACCGTTGCCGTGCCGCGCGCCACGAATCCCTTGAACAGCGCCTGCAGGGCCAGGTCGTATCCCCAGTAGGAATTCCCCTTGAACCCGCCGGTTTCCGCGCCGATGATCGGCACGCCCTGGCCGTGGAAATCAGACACCACGGTCTTGATGTCGTCGCCGATCACCTCGGTGACGCAGCCGGTCAGCACGGCGTAGATCTTACCGTCCATGACCTTGAGGGTGCTTTCGATCTGCTCCCGCAGGCGGCTGTCGCCACCGAAGACCACTTCCCGCTCCTGGACGTTGGAACTGGGGATGCTCAGGGTGCCGCAGTAGCCCCCCACCTGGAGCCCGGAGCCGCCGTTCTGGGACCAGGCGAAGTTGCCGGCGCACCCCGAGGCGGAGTGGAGGATGGGGATGCCGCCCGGCAGGGCCGAAATGGTTGCCGCGGCGCCCCCCAGGGCGCAGACGTAGCGGGGCCGTTCGATAAAATTGTCACTCATGCTGCCTCACCTCCACGGGTATCTATGTAGGAAAACGGCTCGGACCGGTACCAGCCGTCGCTGTAGGGGAGCCGGAGGTTTTCGGCCAGTTTGCGGTTGTAGATCGGGTTCCTGAGCTGGCGGTACAGGCGGCGGGCCAGCTCGTAGACCCCCTTGTAGCCGATGTAGGCCAGGCCGGTATGGTAGATGACGTGGGTGGGAATGCCCAGCTTGGCGGCGGTGTTGTTGCCGTTGGCATGCCCCAGGAACAGGTCCGGCTTGAGCCTCCGCAGCAGGTTGGCCTCCTCGAAGGGCTGCACGTTGGCGATATCGACCACATAGTCATCCTTGGTGGAGTTGGCCAGCTTCTGATACTCCACTTCGGCGAATTCGTCGTGGTGGAAGGAACGGATGCCGGACACCGTGAACCCCAGCTCTTCCAGCAATCGGGCCGTGGCCAGAGCCCGAAACTCGCCGGCGCTGATGAAGACCTTTTTCCCCTCGAACAGCGGGCGAAAGGCCGCCAGGGCCTCCTTCAACTCCCGTTCCTCATGCTCGATGATCCGCTCCGCCCGCTCCTCCTCTCCGAAGCGGGCCGCCACGTCCCGCAGCCAGAGGCCGGTGTTCTCAATGCCGATGGGCATGTGTCGGATCAGGGAGGGGACGCCGAACCGTTCCTCCAGGTAGGAGAGAAAATAATCGTCGTGGGTCGGGCAGGTGCTGACGGAGAGCGCCGCCTGGGTGGCCGTGACCATCCCCTCGGGATGGGCGAATACCGGGAAAACATTGACGTCCAGGTCGAGGCTCTTCAACAGCAGCTCCAGTTCCAGTTCATCGACGCGCCCCATGGACGAGACGTTCATCAGGTTAACGGTGCGGGGAAGCCGTTCCAGCCCCTTGAAGGGGGCCAAGCCGTCATCGGCAGGGTGCTGTTCCCCTTCCCGCAGCCGGG
>JAATGX010000042.1 GCA_015688915.1 Desulfuromonadales bacterium | reverse complement strand
GCCGTGCAGATCGCCAATGCCACCATCTTCATGGCCCAGGACCGTACCAACGTGGAGGAAGCGTGGCCGGGGGACATCATCGGCATCCACAACCACGGCACCATCAAGATCGGCGACACCTTCACCCAGGGCGAGGAGTTGAAATTCACCGGCATCCCCAGCTTTGCCCCGGAGCATTTCCGCAAGGTGCGCCTGCTCAACCCGATGAAGTCCAAGGCGCTGGAGAAAGGGCTGGTGCAGTTGGCCGAGGAAGGGGCCACCCAAGTCTTCAAGCCCCTGATGGGGGCAGACTGGGTGATCGGGGCGGTGGGGCTGTTGCAGTTCGAGGTGGTCATGCACCGCCTGGAACACGAATACAGCGTCAAGGTGGCCTTCGAGCCGGTCAGCTACGTCACTGCCCGATGGGTGACCGGTGAGAAGAAGCGCATCGAGGAATTCGAGAAGAAGGAGGCCATGCACGTCTACATCGACGGCGAGGGGAAACTGACCTACATGGCCGGCAGCCAATGGCGGCTGGACAACACCATGGAAGCCTGGAAGGAACTGGAATTCCACGAGACCAGCGAGCATTCGTAACAATGAAATATGCTGCCAGCAGAGAGGAGAGGCACACGCAGTATTCCGTCAAGGCTACCTGGCGGGCCATCCGCTCGCTTCCCACCGATCACTTTCCCCTGATCCTGCCGGATGTCCATCCCATCGCCGCCTTCTTCATCCTGCGGCGACTGAAACACTTGGGATATTCCAATTGCAAGGTGACAACCACCTCGAAAGGGGTGGTTGTCCATGCCCAGCGATAAAAAAAGGGCGGCCAATCGGCCGCCCTTTTACGTTTCCCGCGACAACAGTCCCGACTACCCTGCGAACTTGGATATCTCGAAACCGATCTGCCCCAACGGCAGGACATCGTCGGCAACACCGCCATCGACACAGGCCTTGGGCATGCCGTAGATGGTCGAGGTCGCCTCATCCTGGGCGATGGTGACGCCGCCCTTGCTCTTCAGGAGTTGCATCCCCTTGAAACCGTCGTTGCCCATGCCGGTCAGGATGACGCCCAGCATGGAACCGTTGGTGGCCTCCGCCATGGTGGAGATCATCAGGTCCACCGAAGGGATGTACACGTAGTGCGGATACGCGCTGGTGGGAACGGTCTTGACCACCACGCTCCCTCCCTGGCGAACCAGCGTGGTGTGCATCCCTCCCGGCGCGATCAATGCCAGGCCCGGCTTGAGAACGTCGCCGTCCACCGCCTCGCGGATGCTCATGGAGCATTTGGCGTTCAAACGGTCGGCATACGGCCCGGTAAAGGCTTTCGGCATGTGAATGCCGACGATGATGCCATAGGGAAAATTGACCGGTATGCGGGAGAGCACTTCCTGGAGTGCCACCGGTCCGCCGGTTGAGGCACCGATCCCCACGTAGTTGATCTTCTTGCCCGCCAGCCTGCTGCTGATGGCGCGCTGCACCGGAGGAGCCGCGGGACGGACCTGGGGCGCGGCGATGCCGCGGGTGAAGCGGGACCTGACCGCTTCCTTGACCTTGCGCAGCAGGTCTTCACGGAAGGTATTCTGTGCCTCCGCGGAATCGGTCACATTCTTGGGAATATAGTCGATGGCTCCCGCGTCAAGGGCTTCGAAGGTAGAGCGCGCACCCTCGTTGGTCAGGGTGGAGACCATGATGACCCGGGTGGGTGCCTTGGCCATGATCTGGCGCAGCGCGGCGATACCGTCCATGCGGGGCATCTCCACGTCCATGGTGATCAGGTCGGGCTTGAGGGCAATGGCCTTTTCCACACCCTCCATGCCGTCGGCGGCGGTCCCGACGATTTCAATGGTCGGCTCCTTGGAGAGGACGCTGCGAATCGCCATGCGCATGAAGGACGAGTCGTCAACGATCAGTATGCGTGTTTTGCCTGTTGAGGGAGCGAGCATCCGGTCCGCCTATTCTTGAGAATTGAAAATCGATCTGACCAGGGTCTTCACATCGGGAATCGCATCGTCAAGTTCATAACAGAAACGTTCCACGTCCAGCTGGCCAAGGCTGGGGGACATGCTTTTGAGGATCTTCCAGGATGGTTCCTCGACCAGGTTGAAACTGACCCAGCCGCCATAGTTCAACTCGCGGACGCTGTAGAACAGGTCCGCCAGGTTGACGATGGCGCACAACACCGGATCGATGGTCGCCTCGGCCGGGGAATGATGATAGGCGATCACCTCGCAGTATACCTCCGGAAAGTTCCACTTGCGGGCCATGCAGAGACCGATTTCGCAATGGGTCGTGCCGAGTTGAAGAGCTTCGGCTTCCACGAGCTTGATCGGCTTGTCCTTGATGCTGTCCAGTACCTGCTGAAATTCGTCCCGCAGGTAGTTGCTGAGAAAGACCTCGCCGATGTCGTGGATAACGCCGGCGATGTAGGCCCGTTCCAGGTCGAGGTAACCGATCTTCTCGGCAATGATCTTGGATACCATGCCGACCCCGAAGGAATGCTCCCAGAAGGTGCCGATCTCGAATGTGCCCGATGTTTCATCAAAGGCGCTGATAAACGAGGTGGTCAGCGCCACTTCGCGGATATGCCTCAAACCCAGGTACACCAGGGCCCGCTTGAGCGATGAGATCTGATGGCTCGGCTTGTACACGGGCGAGTTGATCATCTTCATCACCCGGGCCGTCATGACCTGGTCGGACAGCATCAGGTCAGCCACCTGCTCGACCTGCACATCGGGCTGGTCGAGCAGGTGCAATACCTGGGTGGCGACCGCCGGAATGGTCGGCAGGTCGTCGATCTTCGCCACCAGTTGCTCAGCCTTTGCGATCATCTCTATTTTATCCATGCTCCAGACCTTTCAGGCTACTTTTTATAGGTGAAACCACCGGGAAAATGTACCGTCTTGAACTTGTCGTTGACCCCGTGCAAAGACTCGGACTGGCCGACAAAGAAGTAACCGTACGGCTGAAGGTTGTTGTAAAAATGCTGTACAACCTTGGACTTGGATGCGGTGTCAAAGTAGATCAGCACGTTG
>JAATGX010000120.1 GCA_015688915.1 Desulfuromonadales bacterium | reverse complement strand
CGGATCATCCCGGTAACGCTCCGCCAGGGCGGCGGCCAGGGCGTGGTCGTACTCCACCACCACCAGCCGGCCCGCCCGCCGGGCCAGATGCTCGGTCAGCGCCCCCCTTCCCGGACCGATCTCAAGGACATTATCCAGAGGCGTGACATCGGCGCACCGAATGATCTTGTCGATGATGTTCCGGTCAACCAGAAAATTCTGTCCCAGGGACTTGATGGGGGCACGCAGGCTGCTCATCGGCACCCCTCCCCTACCCGGTCCATGTCCCAGGTGGCCACGGCATCCATGGTCCGGGGCGAGGCCATGCCGTTTTCCAGGTAGAAATCGCCCGGCACGGCCAGCATGGCGGCATTGTCGCCGCACAGCGCCGGGCCGGGGATATGCAGTTCGACGCCCAAGCGCGAGGCCAGCTCTCCCATACGCGCACGCAGACCGCTGTTGCAGGCGACCCCGCCCGCCACCACGAGACGTTGCGCCCCGGTCTGCCGCAGGGCCGCCTCGGCCTTGAACGCCAGGACGTCGCAAACCGCCGCCTGAAACGAGGCGCACAGATCGTTCGCCTGTTGGCTGGGGAAGGTTACCGGGTGTTTGCCGATGTGTTGAAGCATGGCGGTCTTGAGCCCGCTGAAGCTGAAGTTCAGGCTGCCATCGTTCATCATGGGACGCGGCAGGCGTACGGCCGTAGCATCTCCCTCCCGGGCCAGGGCATCGATCCGGGCGCCGCCCGGATACTCCAGCCCCATGATTTTGGCCGACTTGTCGAAGGCCTCGCCGGCCGCATCGTCGATGGTCCTGCCCAGGGTCCGGTAGCGACCGATCCCTTCCACGTGATAGAGGTGGGTATGGCCTCCCGAGACCACCAGCGCCAGGAAAGGGAACTCCACCGCCCGTTCCAGGAAAGCCGCCAGGAGATGCCCTTCGATGTGGTGCACCCCCACGAACGGGATGTTCCGGGCCGAGGCCATGGCCTTGGCGACGGAGAGCCCCACCAGGAGCGCCCCGGACAGGCCGGGTCCACGGGTGACGGCGATCCCCTGGATGGCGGAGAGTTCGACTCCCGCCTCCTTCAAGGCCTGGGCGATGACCGGTGAGATCATCTCCAGGTGCTTGCGCGAGGCGATCTCCGGCACCACGCCGCCATATTCGGCGTGAACGGCAATCTGGGACGAAACGACCGAGGAGCGTATCTCCCGGCCATCGGCCACCACGGCGGCCGCGGTCTCGTCACAGGATGTTTCGATTGCGAGCAGAAGCATTGATATTCCTTGCCACAGAGACACAGAGGCACGGAGAACCGCAGAGCATTTCCCTGACGGTTTTTCTCCGAGCCTCCGTGCCTCTGTGGCAGATTGTCAGTATGATTACAACAGGTTTGCCGCCAGCTCCGCCAGCTCCGACCGTTCCCCCTTGGTCAGGGTCACGTGCGCCGCGATCCGTTCCCCCTTGAACTTCTCCACCAGGTAGGTCAGACCGTTGCTGGAGGAATCCACGTAGGGGTTGTCGATCTGGTACGGGTCGCCGGTCAGGACGATCTTGGTCCCCTCCCCTGCCCGGGTCACGATGGTCTTGATCTCGTGGGGGGTCAGGTTTTGGGCCTCATCCACGATCATATACTGGTTGGGGATGGAGCGGCCGCGAATATAGGTCAGCGGTTCGATATCCAGGAGCCCCATGGCTATCAGCTCCTTGTACCCCTTGCTGTGGCGTTTCTCCGACTCGTGGCCGGAGATGAGCAGTTCCACGTTGTCGAAGATCGGCTGCATCCAGGGGGTCAACTTCTCCTCGATGTCGCCGGGCAGAAAGCCCAGGTCCTTGCCCAGAGGGAAGACCGGCCGCGAAACCAGCAGGCGGTTGTAGACGTTCTCCTCGGCGGTCTTGTGCAGACCGGCGGCAATGGCCAGGAGCGTCTTGCCGGTACCGGCCTTGCCCACCAGGGTCACCAGCTTGATGCTGTCGTCCATCAGCACATCCAGGGCGAACGATTGTTCACGGTTGCGGGCGAACAGGCTCCAGATCCCTTCCTTGGGAACCTTGCGCACCGGCACGACATGGCCGCTGGCGGCATCGTAGCGGCAGATCGCGGTATGGGATGGGTTGCCGTTGTCGGCGATGGTAATGAACTCGTTGGGGGCGAGTCCGTCCGGCGCCTCCAACCACCCCTGGCCATAGAAGCGGTCCACCGCCTCGGCCGTCATCTCGACGGTGCGCGTGCCGGAGTAGAGGTCCTGGATATCGATCTTGTCCGACTCGTAGTCCTCGGCGGTCAGGCCGATGGTATCCGCCTTGATGCGCAGGTTGGTGTCCTTGGTGACGAACAGCAGCGGGACGTCCGGGTAACGGTCGCGCATGTCCATGGCCACGGCCAGGATGCGGTTGTCGCCGCTGTCCACGCGCAGATCCACCGGCAGGCGCTTGAGGTAGTTCTCGCTGAACAGCTCCACCCGCAGGGACCCCCCTTCGGGCAACGAGACGCCCGCTGCCAGGGAACCCTTTTCGCGCATGGTGTCCAGGATCCGCGAGATCATGCGGGCATTGCGACCGGTCTCGTTCATGTCCTTCTTGAACCGGTCAACCTCCTCGATGACGGTTATGGGGATGATGATGTTGTTGTCCTGAAACTTGAACAGGGCCTGGGGGTCGTGCAACAGTACATTGGTGTCAAGGATGAAGTTTTTCACGGGAGACCTTTCTGTCGGGATAGATGAAGCTGCATCTTCAGTCGTGCCACGGAGTCCGTGCCTCCATATCTCCATGGCAGGTGAGGAATCAGGTAACGCACTTTACAACGGCATCGCAGAAAATAGCAATCTCCTCGCCGGTGGTGAACCAGCCGGGGCTGATGCGCAGGGTGCCGCCGGGGAAGGTTCCCAGGGTGCGATGGGCCTGCGGTGCGCATTGCAGGCCGGCACGCACGGCGATATCAAAGTCCCGGTCAAGCATGAAGGCAAGTGCCGACGGGTCGATTCCGGCCATGGTGAAGGACAGCACGCCACCACGCAGAACAGGATCGGACGGGCCATGGAGCGTCACTCCCGGGATCATTGCCAGCCGTTGCGCGGCCAGGTCCGTGAGCATGCGCTCCTGTGCGCCGATGGCGGCGACACCTTGCGCCAGGACGAATTCCACACCCGCCTTGAGCCCGGCAATACCGGGGATGTTATGGGTTCCGGCCTCGAATCCGTCGGGCATGGTGTCGGGCTGTTCCTCGGACGCGGAACTGCTGCCGGTGCCGCCGGCCAAGAACGGCCTGAGCGGCACCGTGGGTGCGGCATAGAGGAAGCCGGTGCCCTGGGGGCCGAACAACCCCTTGTGCCCCGGAACGGCCAACAGATCGATGCCGCTTTTCCGCACGTCTATCGGTTCGCTGCCCGCCGACTGGGCCGCATCCAGCAGAAACAGCGCCCCGGCCTCCCGGGCCACGGCGGCCAGAAGATCGACAGGCTGGATGGTGCCGGAGACATTGGAGACATGGCCCACGGCAAGCATGCGGGTGGTGGGCCTGAGAGCGGCCCTGACCGCATCGGGATCGACCCGGCCGTCGGCTCCCGCCGTGACGATGGTCAGGTTGACCCCTTGACGACGCAGCGCATGCAGGGGACGCAGCAGCGAGTTGTGTTCCATGGAGGTGGTGATGACGTGATCGCCCGGCTGCAATATGCCGCGCAGGGCGACATTGAGGGCCTCCGTGGCGCTGTGGGTGAAGATGATCCGCGACGAATCGTCAATGGAGAAAAGGGAGGCAATGGTCTCCCGGGCCTGGAAGAGCAGGCGGCCCGCCTCGAGCGAGCGGCGATGGCCGCCCCGGCCGGGCGATGCGCCGATCTCCCGCATGGCGTGCATGACCGCCCGGTAGACCGCCTCCGGCTTGGGAAACGAGGTAGCGGCGTTATCGAGGTAGATGTGCATTGATTCCCAATCGCTTCACGGCAGCGCCGCCGGCTTTTCCGCCAGCCACGGGGCAATCGCGATAGTTCCTGAACGGGTGCCCCTGGGGTTGCCGGACAGCTTCGCCAGGATCGCCGCCTCGTTGGTGCCGCCCCACCAGTTCTGCACGGCGCTGACATCCTCCTGGCCGGTAGTGGCCAGGTTATAGCCGCCGTTGCCGCTGAAGGCGCTGGCCCACACCACCCCCCGGCCATCATCCACCCGCATGCCGTCCCCCGTGTTGTCGGCAAACAGGCAGCGCTGAACCCTGATGCGCGCCCCGGCCAGATGCAGGCCCGCATCCCGGTTCCGCACAAAGCGGGACATGAGCAGGTGCCCCTCTCCACCCTTGAGGAGTGCACCGACACCATTGCCGGCCAGTTCGCAGGAGGAGAACCTGACCCGACAGTCATGGGCGAGGACGCCTTCCTGTCCGCTCCCCCTGACATTCACCGATGCCATGACCAGGGTCGAACGGTTCGCCGCAATCCCCCGCCCGTTGTCCGTCAGGGTCGCGTCACGCAGGTCAAGTTCGCTGTCGTGGGACTCCAGGCCGGTTTCGCAGGCGCTGATGGCAAGTGACGACAGGTTCGCGGTACTGTCCCGCAGCATCACACCGGTAGTGCTGCGGCTGATCCCTACCCCCTTGGAGGCAAGCGTGGAAAAACGGGCTTCCAGGGCGGTGTCAGCCCCCTCTATGCGGCAGTTGTCAAGCTGGTTGCGCTTTTCGCTGGACAAGAACAGTACGCCGCCCCAGTCCCCCTTGTCCGCTTCCACGACATTGGGGGCCAGGAGCACCGGCTTGTCGGCCGTGCCGCTGCACTGGAGCCTCCCCATGATCACCAGACGCGGCGTCTGCCGCATGATGGCCGACCGCATGAACCGCACCACGGTTCCCGGTTCGATGCGCAGGGTCGCCTGGGGTGCAACCACCAGGGAGCCCCTGACGAGCACGGTGCCGCGCCACGTCACATCCTCGGTGATGGTAATGTTTTCATAGCTGCTGTCGCCTCGGGTGACGGCGGCCTGGCGCTCGCGACCTGCCGACGCCGTGCCGTCAAGGGCATGGCTGACCGCCGGCAGGAGCAGCGCGCAGGCCACAAGGACTCCGAAGACTGCACCGTACCGGCGTAACGGGGGGTAAGGGATCACCGGGAGACGCCCTCCCGGAACAGGATACGGCTTTTGCAGGTGCAACACTCAACGGTCGATGCCATCAACACCACGATCCTTTCCAGATTTTGCAATCTATTACCACATCCGGCCACTACCTGTAAATTTATTGTTGCGGCGGGAAAGTATACCCCACCCCCCACGGTCCGGTGGGCACGTTTCCATGTGCTTTCAATATCTTAGAGTTTTCCAAAATAATCTATTGACACGGCATATATGTTGTGGTTTATTTCCAGCCGCTCTACCAAATATAGTGGTTTTATCCCGTATTTTCCCTCAAAAACCTTAATCCAGCGATTTGACACGACTATTTACCCCATCACGAGGAGAACCCAGATGAAAACAGAGACCTCAAAAGATACCGCACCCGACCTTTCCAAAAACGCCATAACCGTACTGGAGAAGCGTTACCTGCGCCGGGACGTGGAGGGCAAGGTGCTTGAGACGCCCGCCGACATGTTCCGCAGGGTGGCGACGACCATTGCGGCTCCCGATAAAAAGTTCGATAAAAAGGCCGATGTGAAAGGCCTGGCAGACACCTTTTACCGGATGATGACCAACTTCGAATTCCTCCCCAATTCTCCGACCCTGATGAACGCCGGCCGCGAACTGGGGCAGCTTTCGGCCTGCTTCGTCCTGCCGGTGGGCGACTCCATGGAGGAGATCTTCGACGCGGTCAAGTTCACCGCCCTGATCCACAAGTCGGGCGGCGGCACCGGCTTCTCCTTCTCGCGGGTGCGCCCTGCCAACGACGTGGTCAGCTCCACCACCGGCATCTCCAGCGGTCCGCTCTCCTTCATGCGGGTCTTCGACATCGCCACCGAGACCATCAAGCAAGGCGGCACGCGCCGCGGGGCCAACATGGGCATCCTGCGGGTCGATCACCCCAATATCATGGATTTCATCATGTGCAAGGCCGATCAGAAGCACCTCAACAACTTCAACATCTCCGTCGGCCTGACCGAGAAGTTCATGCAGGCCGTGGAGCGGGACGAGGAATACGACCTGATCAATCCCCGGGACAAGAAGGTCGCAGGCTCCCTCAACGCCCGCAAGGTCTTCCACCGCATCGTGGTGCAGGCCTGGGAAAACGGCGAACCGGGCATCATCTTCCTGGACCGCCTGAACCGCGACAACCCGACCCCGCAGGTGGGCGAGATCGAATCCACCAACCCCTGCGGCGAGCAGCCGCTCTTGCCGTACGAATCCTGCAACCTGGGTTCCATCAACCTGGGCAGGTTTGTCGCGGACGCCACCATTGACTGGAAACGGCTGAAGACCGTGGTGCACGACTCGATCCATTTCCTGGACAACGTCATCGAGGCCAACAACTACCCCCTGCCGCAGATCCATGACATGACCCATGCCAACCGCAAGGTCGGCCTGGGGGTCATGGGATGGGCCGACATGTTGATCCTGCTGGGCGTGCCCTACAATTCGGAAGAAGCGGTCAAGCTGGGCAAGAAGGTGATGAAGTTCATCAACGACGAGGGGCACCTGGCCTCCCAGGAGTTGGGCAGGAGGCGCGGCTCGTTTTCCAACTACAAGGGCTCCATCTTCGACAAGAAGGGCGCCCCCCCCATGCGCAACGCCACGGTCACCACCATTGCCCCCACCGGCACCATCTCCATCATCGCCAACGCCTCCTCCGGCGTGGAGCCGCTGTTTGCCGTCTCCTACATCCGCACCGTCATGGACAAGAACGTGCTGGTGGAGGTCAACCCGATGTTCGAGCAGATCGCCCGGGAGCGCGGCTTCTACTCCGAGGAACTGATGCAGCGGATCGCCGAGCACGGAACCCTGCACGACATCCACGAGATCCCGGCCGACGTGCGCAACGTGTTTGTCACGGCCCACGACATCCGGCCCGAGGATCACATCGAGATGCAGGCCGCCTTCCAGCTCTACACGGACAACGCCGTCAGCAAGACGGTCAACTTCCCCAACACCGCCACCATCGACGATGTGGAGAAGGTCTACATGCTGGCCTATGAATCGGGCTGCAAGGGTGTCACCATCTACCGCGACGGTTCCCGTGACGAGCAGGTGCTCTCCACCGGCAAGAAGGAGGAAAAGGGAGCCGAGGCCGTGCCGGTGGAAGATGACAAAAAGGCCATCAAGCGTGAACGTCCCCGTGCCCTCAAGGGGTGGACCCACCAGATGCAGACCGGCTGCGGCCCGCTCTACGTCACCATCAACGAGGACAACACCGGCCTGTTCGAACTGTTCACCACCATGGGCAAGGCCGGCGGCTGCGCCGCATCCCAGTCCGAGGCCATCGGCCGCATGGTGTCCCTGGCCTGGCGCAGCGGAGTCCAGGCCCGCCAGGTGGTCAAGCAGCTCCTGGGCATCTCCTGCCACTGCCCGTCAGGATTCGGCGACAACCGCGTCCTCTCCTGCGCCGACGCCGTGGCCAAGGCCATCCAGGCCCACATGATCGCCAACGGCTACGACATCAACACCGAAGCGGCCACCCAGGAACGGGGCGCCTGCCCCGAGTGCGGCGGCATCGTCGAGCACGAAGGGGGTTGTTCGGTCTGCCACGTGTGCGGGTATTCGGAGTGTGCGTAAAAAGTGCTGGCCGGGGGTGGTTGGAAGTTCGGCCCCGGACTGGCAGGTGACACATGAAACGTAACGAAACAGAGCCAGGATAATCATTGGGCCGGCGCCGCGGAATCTTCCGGGCGCCGGTTTGCGTTTGCGGGAGCAAGAGGTTATCGCCTGATAGGTGTGGTATACTTTCTGGCATTACGTTCGAGGGAGAACGCCATGACCACCGATAGCTGCGTCCCGGAAAGCCTCCGGCTTTCAAAAGAACATTCCGATGGGATGTTGGAGTGGTTATGCGGCAAGGGAAAGACCATCATCATCATCCATGACAACCCGGACCCCGATTGCCTGGCATCGGCCATGGCGCTGCGCCACCTGTTTGCCATGAAACTGAGCAGGAATGCGGTCATCGCCTTTTCCGGCATGATCGGGCGCAGTGAAAACATCGCCATGGCAAAGGAGTTGGAGATCACGCTCATCCCCCTCGACATGGTCGATCTGGATGAATTCAGCGCGGTCTGCATGCTCGATACCCAGCCGGGCACGGGCAACAACTCCCTTCCCCCGGATTGCCGGGTGGATATTATCATTGACCACCACCCCCTGCGCGAAGAGAGCAAAACGTGCCGCTGGGTGGATATTCGCGACGACTATGGCGTTACCGCCACCATTCTGTACGAATACCTGGTGGCGCAGAATATCACCATCGGCACGAAACTGGCCACCGCCCTGTACTACGCGATCAAATCCGAAACCCAGGACCTGGGCCGGGAGGCGAACCGGCCCGACCGGGACGCGTATCTCCGTCTCTTCCCCGTGGCGAACAAACGGCTGTTGTATGAGATCACCCACCCCAAACTGCCTGTGGAGCACTTTCGGACAATTCACAGCGGGGTTGAAAACGCGACGATCTACGGGAAACTGATGGTGGTGAACCTGCAAGCGATCTACTTTCCCGAAGTGGTGTCGGAGATCGCCGACTACCTGGTCAGGCTGGAGGGTATCGAGATCGTGCTGAGCATGGGGCATTACAACGATGAAGTGATACTCTCCCTCCGCACGATAAACACGCTCCACAATGCGGGAGAGATCATCAAAAGGCTGGTGGCGGGAAAAGGGACTGGCGGAGGGCACGGCATGATGGCGGGAGCCAAGCTGGACAATGTGCCTTTCAACACGCTGAAAGCGGTGGAAGCGTTCCTGACCAGAGAGTTGCTGGCCGAACTGTCCATCGGGGATGTGATTCCGGGCAGACTGGTAGAGCCTCGATAGTCCGCCATGTTGGAAGCGACAGGCAGAAACCGTCTGTGGTATGATGGTCACTGCCGTAAAGCTTACAATCCCGGAAGACGATGACCGGACAATCACCCGCCCTCACCTAATATGGAGGATAGAGACATGCCTATCGCAAAACCGCCCGAAATGAACAGAAGGGACTTCCTCAAACTCGGCTTGATGGGAACCACGTCAACTATCCTCGGCGGGAACGCCCTTGCCGAGGCCGCGCAGATGTACGCGCAGGCGGAGACCCTCGCGCTTCCCACCCCGGTGTACCGGACACTGGGCCGGACCGGGCTCAGGGTTTCGGTGGTCGGTTTCGGCGCCATGCTGACCCCCGAACCGGAGGTGATCAGGGTTGCATTCGAGCACGGCATCAACTACGTCAACACCTCGCGAAAATATATGGCGGGGAAGAACGAGGAGATCGTCGGCAAGGCCCTGAAGGGATTTCGCGACAAGGTGTACGTTGCCACGAAGATCCAGACGGAACTGAATACGACGGAAGCGATCGTCAGGGATGTGGAGGCAAGCCTCAAGGCGCTGGGGACCGACCATATCGACGTTATCCAGCTCGACGCGAACACCGACAAGGACCGGATATTCAGGCCTGAGGCCAGGGAGGCCTTTACCAGGCTGAAGGAACAGGGGAAGGTCCGGTTCTTCGGAGCGACCGTTCACAAAAGTCCGGTGGACGTTGCCAACGCCCTGGCGGATGACAAAAGCCGCTTCTTCGACACGCTTCTGGTCGCCTACAACTTCAAGAGCGGGAAAGACTTGACCGACGCCATCGCCCGGGCAGCCAAGGCGGGAATCGGAATCATCGCCATGAAAACACAGACGGGCGGATATGCCCCGTCAGCGCTCGGGTCGCTGTCACCCCACCAGGCGGCGCTCAAGTGGGCGCTGCAAAACCCCGACATTGCCGTAGCGGTTCCCGGGATGAGAAATCTGGCGGAGCTTAAGGAGGACAGTGCGGTCATGGGAGTGCCCCTGAAGGCGGACGACCGGAGAATCCTGCAGATCTACGGCGCCGCGGTGCAGCCGTATTACTGCCATCTCTGCGGCGCATGCGAAGGAAGCTGTCCACACGGGGTGGAGATCAGCACCATCAACCGTTCGCTGATGTATGCGGAGGGATACCGCAGCCATGACCTGGCCCTTTCCACCTACCGGGAGATACCTCCCCCTGCTTCCGCCAGCGCCTGTCTCGATTGCGCCGGGTGCGTCGCCCAGTGCGGCAAAGGGCTGGACATCTCCGCCAGGATGGAACGGGCACGGCACCTGTTCGGCTGAGAAAAGAGAAAAAAGTGCTGCAAAGGAATCACCATAAAAAGACTGCTCGATCAACAGGAAACATGAGGTAACCCATGAACATCGACCTGAGTTCCGCAAATCCGCTCAAACACACCACCCCCGCCTTGGTCATCGGCTGCTTTGAAGACGCCGGGAATGAACTGTTCACCACATGCGATGGCGCCCTGGACGGTTGCCTTGGGCGTCTGGCAACGAACAAGGAATTCACCGGCAAGGTCAACACCACCCGCCTGATCCATACCCTGGGCAAATTGCCGGCCGAACGGCTGCTGCTGGTCGGGCTCGGAAAAAAAGCCGGGCTGGATGACGAGCGCCTGCGCCAGGCGGCCGGCAACGCCGTGCAGGCGCTTCGGGCGGCGCGGGTGGCCTCGTTCGCCACAACGCTGCACCTGGCCGGTGCCGGGGATACAGCACTGGAGGCGGCCTGCGAAGGCGCCCTGCTGGGCAGCTACAGCTTCGACGAGTACAAGACCAAGGACAGGGACGAGCGTTTCCACTTCGAGGAGATGACCCTGTTGCTGTCCAAGGGGATCAGCGTCAAGGAAGGGCGCATCAGGGTGGAGCGCACACAGGCGGTCTGCCGGGGAGTGAGCCTGGCCCGGGACCTGGTGTCCCATCCGGGCAACGTGGTCACCACCGGCTATCTGGCGGCCACGGCGCGCGAGCTGGCTACGCGTCACGCCCTCTCGTGCCGGGTGCTGGAACTGGACGAACTGGAGAAGCTGGGGATGAACGCCCTGGTGGCGGTGGGCAAGGGTTCGGCCGAGCCGCCGCGCCTGATCGTGCTGGAGTATCGCGGTGCCGGCGACAGGGACCGTCCGGTGGCGCTGGTCGGCAAGGGGATCACCTTCGACTCGGGCGGCATCTCCATCAAGCCGGGGGCCGGCATGGAGGAGATGAAGACCGACATGGCCGGCGCGGCCGCGGTGCTGGGGACCATGGAGGCGGCAGCGGCGCTGAAGCTGCCGGTCAACCTGGTAGGGATCGTCCCCACCGCCGAGAACATGCCGGACGGCAAGGCCTACAAGCCGGGGGACGTGATCGTCTCCCTGTCCGGCCAGACCATCGAGATCACCAACACCGACGCCGAGGGGCGCCTGATCCTGTGCGACGCCCTGCACTACGCCCGGACCCACTACAAACCAGCGGCCATGATCGACCTGGCCACCCTGACCGGGGCCTGCGTGGTGGCCCTGGGGCACGAGGCCACCGGCATGATGGGGAATGACCAGCGCCTGATCGAACGCCTGAAGCGGGCCGGCGGGCGCTGCGGCGAGCGGGTCTGGGAGCTGCCCCTGTGGGATGAATACGGCGAGGCCATGAAGAGCGATATCGCCGACCTGAAAAACGCCGGCAGCCGCGACGGCGGCAGCATCACCGCCGGCTGGTTCCTGAAGCAGTTCGTGGGCAAGACCCGCTGGGCACACATGGATATCGCCGGCACCGCCTGGGGCGACAAGGCCCGCCCCTGCGCCCCCAAGGGAGCCACCGGAGTCGGGGTGCGGCTGTTGATCGAGTACCTGACGGGCAAATAAGGGGAACCTCCATGTGCCTGATCGTGTTCGCCCTTGACAGCCATCCCCGTTACCGCCTGATCCTGGGCGCAAACCGCGACGAGTACCATGACCGCCCTTCGGAGCCGGCCGCGTTCTGGGCTGATGCCCCGCACCTGCTGGCCGGACGGGACAGGATGGCCGGCGGGACCTGGATGGGGGTGACGACCAACGGCAAGCTGGCAGCCATCACCAACTACCGCGACCCGCAATACCAGGTAACCAATCCCCGCTCCCGCGGTCACCTGGTGGCGGATTACCTGCGGGACGCGGACCTGACGCCGGCCGAATTCCACACCACCCTGACCAGGGATGGGGCGACCTACGACGGCTTCAACCTGCTGTACGGCACGAGCGGGGAACTGCAGTACTTCACCAACCGCGGCGGCTCTTCCGGCCCGGTCAAGCCGGGAACACACGCCCTTTCCAACCACCTGCTCGACACCCGCTGGCCCAAGATCGTCACCGCCCGGGCCAGGCTCGAAGCCATCATGCGCCATGATGACCCGGACCCGGAGGAGATCTTCCAGGCGCTCGCCGACCCCCACCCCTTTGCCGACGGGTTGCTGCCGGACACCGGCGTCGGCCTGGAACGGGAGCGGTTGCTCTCCCCGCTGTTCATCAGCGGCACGGATTACGGGACCCGTTGCACGACCGTGCTCCTGATCGACCGGGCCGGTGCCGTGACGTTCATGGAGCGGGTATTCGACCGGTCGCAACAGGCCGCGCCAACGCAGCGTTTCGACTTCCGGATCCAACCGTCCCGTTCCTGACAAAATAACCTCTCACTCTCCCGTAACCTCGGCTATACTACCCCCATGAGCACCCTCGCCTTTATCCTGATCGTCACATCGGCCCTGATGCACGCCCTCTGGAACCTGCTGGTGAAGCGCAGCCGTCACAAGACGGTCTTCATCTGGTGGATGTTCGTCGCCGCCGGCGGTCTCTTCACCCTGACGGTTCAGTTCGTGCCGCAGCCGTTCCTCCTGCCTTCGCTGGATACGCTGCTGATGATCGCCGTCGGAGCGGTCTGTTACGTCCTCTATCACCTCCTCAACGGCCGGGCTTACCGGGGCGGCGACCTGTCAATGGTGTATCCGCTCTGCCAGACCTCCCTGGTCTATGTCCCGATCTGGGCCATGTGCCTCCTGGGGGAACGCCTGTCCCTGCCCGGGGTGGGTGGCATCCTGCTGGTGCTCTTCGGCACCTTCTCCCTGCAGATGCAGCGCCTCTCCCCGGCCGAACTGCTGCGCCCCTTCCGTAACCTGAAGAGCCCGTCGGTGCGGGACGCGCTGGCGGCCGGCTTCATCTATTCCATCGGCTCGGTGGCCGAAAAAACCGGCGTCAAGCACTATTCTCCCCTGTACTTCACCTACATCCTGGTCCTGATCATGCTGGGACTCATGTCCGTCAACATGCTCCGCCCCAAATACCGCGCCCTGGCTGGTGAGGAGTTGCGGGAGAACTGGCGTCTGATCCTCTGGAGCGGCCCGGTGATGATGGCCTCGTTCCTGACCTTTCGCTACGGCCTCAACCTGTCGCCGGTCAGCTATGCCGTGCCGGTCCGCCAGGTAAGCATCGTCATCGGGGTCTTGATCGGCATCCTGTTTCTCCGCGAATCCTTCGGAAGGATCCGGATCGTCTCGGCCCTGTTCATCCTGGCGGGAGCCGTCTTGATCCGGCTCGGCTGAGGGGCTGACCGTCATGAACCCTGTCATCGATCATGTGAAAGGACTGTTCCCCGCAACCTGTCACGACCGGATCTTCCTGGTTGGGGGAAGCGTGCGCGATCTCCTGCTGGGACGGGCGGGCCGGGACATCGACCTCGCAGCCGCCCTGTCCGGGGACGAACTCGCTTCCCTCGGATTCCGCCTGGTGGTGGGGAAAAGCACCGCGCCGATCTGGTTCGGACATGACCCGGTATTCGGCACGGTCGAGGTGACGTTGCTCTCCGGAATTTCCGGGCTGGCCGCCGACCTGGGCCGCCGCGACTTCACCATCAATGCCCTGGCCATGACCCTGGCGGGCGAGGTGATCGACCCTCTCGACGGCAGGCGTGACCTGGAGCAACGCCTGGTGCGGGCCTGTTCCACCCGCACGTTCCTCGACGATCCGCTGCGCATCTTCCGGGCCTTCCGTTTCGAGTCCGACGGCTGGCACATGACCGCCGCAACCGGGGCACTCATCCGAGAGCGGGAATCGGCCCATCTGCTCGCGGCAGTTCCGGTGGAACGTTTTACCCGGGAGATGCTCAAGGCGCTGGAGGCGCCCGAACCGGAACGGTTCTTTCAGCGCATACTTGAGTTGAAGGTCGGCAAGGACCGGCTTCCCGAGCTGTTCCGCATGCCCCACATCCCGGCCGGCCCGCTGATCCACCACCCCGAGGGGGACCTCTTCACCCACGCCATCCAGGTGCTGGGGCGGGTGTCGGAGCGGACGGACGACCCGCTGGCCCGGTTCTGCGCTCTGTTTCACGACATCGGTAAACTGGCCACGGACCCGGCGCTCTATCCCAGGCACCACGGCCACGACGAGGCCGGCTTCACGCTGGCCCGCGCCTTTTGCGACCGGCTCCGCCTGCCGGCAACCTATCGTACGGCCCTGGCCTGGGTCAGCAAGCTGCATGGCACGCTCAACCGCTGGACGGAACTTCGGGATGCAACCAGGGTACGGATGGCGGAACAGGCCGTCAAGGCGGGTATTACAGGCATTTTGCCGTTGGTGTCACTGTCCGACAAGGCGGGTGGTGTGGAAATCGAGGGGTGGGCAGATGCTGTGCGGATCGCCCGTATGTCGGCGACCGACGTGGGCATCGACCCGGCACGGCTGGAAACCATGGCGGCCGGAAAACGGGCCGATCTCATCCTGCAGAAACGGGTGGAGGAACTGCGGCGGCTTATTCCGCCATCTTCAGGCGAAAAAGCCACACCGCCGCCACAAAGGCGATCAGGGCAGTAGCCGCAACCTGAACGGCAAAGCCGACGGAATATCCGCCGCCGACCAGTGCCTGGCGGGCACCCTCGAACAGGGCGGTGGTGGGAAGCGCCCGTATCCAGGGAATGATGGCCGCCGGGTAGGACGAAAGCGGAAAGAACAGCCCGGACATGAAGATCAAGGGCATGATGAAAACCGCCTCCACCCTGCCGATGGTCTCCGGCTTGTCCATGAGGGTGCCGCAGACGACCCCGACGCAAGAGAACAGGGCCGAGCCGGGCACCAGAAAGGCCAGGTAGGCCAGGAGATGGGCGAGCGGGAACCGGAACGGCGTGATG
>JAATGX010000129.1 GCA_015688915.1 Desulfuromonadales bacterium | reverse complement strand
GGCGACGTGTCTTCAGCCGGAACCCCGGCGCCCGTTTCCGACCAGCCGCTCTCCATCCGTGAGCGGTTGTCCCGTGCCGTCATCGACGGCGACCGGGACGGTATCGTTTCCCTGGTGGAAGAGGCGTTTCGCGAGGGGCTGACTCCGATGCAGGTCAGCAACGAGGGGTTCCTGCCCGGTCTGGAAGAGGTGGGGAGGCGTTTCGAGAAGAATATCTTCTTTCTGCCCCAGGTGATGCAGTCGGCCGATACCATGCAGACCGGTTTCGTCCGCCTGAAAGAGGAGATGAAGGGGCAGGCGTTCGAAAGCCGCGGCCGGATCCTGATGGCCACCGTGGAGGGGGACATCCACGACATCGGCAAGAACATCGTCTGCACCCTGTTGGAGAACCACGGTTTCGAGGTGTTCGACATCGGCAAGAACGTCTCGGCCGCCACCATCATCGCCAAGGCCAGGGAGTTTGCCGTTGACGCGGTGGGACTTTCGGCGCTGATGACCACCACCATGTCCGAAATGGACAACGTCATCAAGAAGCTCCGTAGCGCTGGGATCAAGACCTTCACCATGGTGGGGGGAGCCGTGGTGACCCAGGAATACGCCGACCGCATCGGGGCCGACCTGTATGCCCGCGATGCCATGGAGGCGGTAGCCAAGATCAAGCGCCTGCTGGATGTTGAGGGGTAGAGTGGGCCACGCATGAATTTTGAGGTATGTAAGTATGGATGAACGTTTATATCCCAAAATTGATACCTTATAAATTCGAGAGTTGTGATGGTCCTGGGATTCAATCATAACGTGATGCACAAGGGAGAGGTATTTCACGTCCAGACCGAGGACAGCGGCCTGGACAACCCCCGCATCGTCACGTTGCTCTACAAGGATGGTGCCATCCTCGCTTCCCGTAAAACCGGCTACGCGGATATCATCAAGATGGAGAACCTTGAGGCGGTTGTGGCAGAGTTGATGAAGGAACAGCACAAGGAGATGATGCGTCGTCTCAAATCGGGTGAATTCGATGCGTCTGCCTCGCCTGCGGAAGCTTCTTCTCCCGGGGAGGGTGGTGATCCGTCCGCCACCACGTCTCCCCCGCCGGCCTTCCCTGTCAAATAACGCTCCAATGACCGGTGGTTTGTTTTACCGTGCCGGTTGGCGGCAGCAGTTGCTTGTTTCGTTTTCCCCCGCCGAAACCACTTCTGGAGCATGACCGTACTGATACACCGGGAGATACCTCAACGTGTTTAAGAGTCTGACAACCAGGATTATCGTTCCCACCATCACGCTGCTGGTCTGCGGCATCTATGCCTATACCTTTTTCAACGTGCGTCACCAGCAGGCGCAACTTATCGATTCGGCACGTGAAAATACCGAGCTGCTCCTGCATACGGTCGAGAGCAGTATCTATAACACCATGCACTTGGGGAACGTACAGGATGTGGGCTCGATCTTGGCCATGGTCGGGCAGCACAACCAACTGGTGGGTGTCCGTATCTTTCATCCCCACGGCGTGATCCTGCGCTCATCCAATTCGTCCGAGGTGGGGCGAACGGTAAGCTTCAACGATTACCGGCTGTTCCAGAGCCCCAAAAACTACGGCATCTTCGACCTCCCCCCCTACGGCGAGGTGCTGACGATGGTCAAGCCGATCTACAACGAGGTGGCCTGCCATACCTGTCACGGCACCAAGGCCAGGGTGATCGGTATCCTCGATATAAATTATTCGCTTAGCCGAACCAAGATGCAGATGCTGGAGGCTTCACGCATCTTCATCATCTCATCGGTGGCGATCACCCTGTTCCTCGCCATTGCCATTTCATTGATCCTGTTGAAATTCGTCAAGCGTCCCCTGGGCAGGATCATCGACAACATGTCCCGGGTGGAAAAGGGCGATCTGAGCGTCCGCATCGATTACAGCGGCAAGGACGAGATCGGCCGGCTCATTACCAGTTTCAATTCCATGGTCGATCGTCTTGACGCCGCCAAGATCGAACTGGAGCAGCTCCACTTCCAGCAACTGGAGCGGGCGGACCGGTTGGCTTCAATCGGCGAGATGGCGGCCGGCATTGCCCACGAGATCAAGAACCCCCTGGCGGGCATCTCGGCGGCGGTGACCATCATCAAGGACGACCTGGCCAACGTCGATCCGCGGTACGGCATCCTTGACGAAGTTCTGCAACAGGTGCAGCGCCTGGACAAGACGGTCAATGACCTGCTCTTCTTCGGTAAACCGTCGTTGCCGGAATTGGCCTGCATCGACATCAACGACATCATCGACAGGACCCTCAAGTTCGCTTCCCAGCACCGTGGATTGCTGCATATCGAAAAGCGGCTCGATCTCGCTTCCGGTCTCCCCACGGTGTATGCCGACGGCAAGCAGATGCAGCAGGTCTTCCTCAATATCATCCTGAACGCCTTCCAGGCCATGGCGAATGGCGGAACCCTGACCATCACCACCCGGCCTATCACGAGAGAGGGGCGGATGTTTGTGCGGATCGACGTCGCCGATACCGGCCCCGGTATCCCGCCGCCGATCCTTGAGAAGATCTTCACGCCGTTTTTCACCACCAAGGCCCAAGGCACCGGCCTGGGATTGCCCATTTGCAGCAAACTGGTCCATCTGCACAACGGGGAAATCCGGGTAAGCAGTGATGACCAGCGGGGGACCGTCTTTACCGTCGAGTTGCCGGCATGCAGCGTGAACGAGATTGACGATATGAGGAGAGAACGTGAAGCGTAACAAGATACTGGTCGTCGACGATGAACATCTGATCCGCTGGTCACTGGAACAGAATCTGAAAAAGCAGGGTTACGATGTGGTTACGGCCGCCAGCGGCGAGGATGCCATGCGCATCGCCCGCGAGGAACAGCCCGACCTGGTTCTGCTGGATATCCAGTTGCCCGGCATAAGCGGCACCGAGGTACTGGAACGGCTCAAGGATTATGACGATGAATTGGTGGTCATCATGGTCACGGCCCAGAGCGGTCTGGATACCGCGGTCAATGCCATGCGCCTTGGCGCCCACGACTACGTCAGCAAGCCGTTCAATCTCGATGAACTCAGCATCATCATCAGAAAGGCGCTGGAGACGTCCGATCTGAAACGCGAAGTGGCGCGTCTCCGCTCCGAGACAAAAAAGACGTTCCCGCCAAATATCATCGGTGACAGCAGGCATATGAAATACCTGATGGAGGTCCTGGACAAGGTTGCCAGGAGCGAGGCCTCAACGGTGCTGGTGCAGGGGGAGTCGGGCACCGGCAAGGAGTTGGTGGCCAAGTGGATCCACTACAGCTCGAATCGGGCCGAAAAACCCTTTATCGCCATAAACTGCGCCGCAGTGCCGGCCACCCTATTGGAAAGCGAGCTGTTCGGCCATGAGAAGGGGGCCTTCACCGACGCCAAGACCACCAAGAAAGGGCTCTTCGAGCTGGCTGACGGCGGCACGGTATTCCTGGATGAGATCGGCGATATGGAGATGGGCATGCAGGCCAAGCTGCTGCGATTCCTGGAAGACCGCACCTTTCGGCGTATCGGCGGCGGGCGTGTCTTTTCCGTGGATGTCCGCATCATCTCCGCCACCAACAAGGACCTTCAGAAGTCCATCGAGGATAAGACCTTCCGTAACGACCTGTACTACCGGCTGCAAGTCATTCCCATCTTCCTGCCGGCCCTGCGGGAGCGCCGGGAGGACATCCTGCCGCTGGCCACGCACTTCATCGAAGTCTATAACCGGGACTTCAACAAAAAGGTCCAGGGCATTGCCCCCCTGGCCGAACGGATGATGCTTGGTTACGGTTGGCCCGGCAATGTGCGCGAGTTGAAGAACGTCATCGAGCGGGCCATCATCCTGGGTAATGATGAGATGCTTCTTCTGGAACACCTTCCCTTGGAGCTGGTTGCGAGAGCCACCTCCGAGGGTGGAGTGTCGGCGATGTCGGCGTTCCGCCTTCCACCCGAGGGCGTCGATATCGAAGAGGTCGAAAAGGAACTCATCCGCCAGGCATTGGACAGCGCCGAGTGGAATCAATCAAAGGCGGCCAAAAAGCTCAATCTCGGCATTGACGCGTTCCGTTACCGGATGAAGAAATTCGGCTACCTGAAATAATCTTGAATTGTTTGGCAAATTAGCATACTGTTCAGTTTATGAACGACATCGAAAGTGGCGCCCCGGACAATTTCAAGGCATTCCAACTTCTCTCCCAAGTGATGGATGAACAACCCGTTTCTCAACGTGAGCTGGCAAAACGCCTGGACATTGCGCTGGGGCTGGTCAACTCCTACATCAAGAATTTTGTCGCCAAGGGCTTCATCCGGGTCAAAAACTATCCCCGCAACCGTTACGCCTATCTGCTGACCCCCCAAGGGATGGCTGAAAAGGCGCGACTGGCCTACCAGCATGTCCACTACTTCAGCAATCTCTACACGGTTACCCGTCAAGATTACCTGCAACTCTTCCGGGATTTGGCTGATCGCGGGATTTCCCGGGTTGTCTTCTGCGGTGTCGATGACGTTGCCGAGATCGCCTGGCTCTCGTTGCGCGAGGTCGGGGTGGAACTGGCCGAGGTCATGGATGACGACCATGCCGGTACAGTCTTCATGGGACACGAAGTTGTGGCTATGGCCCATGGGCTCCTGTCGGGTAACCACCGGGTTGTCATCACCTCGTTTAAACGGGCGGAGCAGTTGCGGGGGCGGCTGCGGGAGATGGGGGTTGCTGACGCCGATATTTTCCACCCCGACTCGGCTCACGGCCTGGCAGCAGAATCGGTCAGTGAATGGCGATGAGAAAGGATCTGTATGTACAAGCAAAAAGTTCCTGCTAGGGCTCGGTGTCGCTTCCGGCAGGATCTGTGCCGTAAATTCGGCTGGCGATAGAAGAAGCTAATGCCGACACTCTCATGGCTTGCATTCCTGCCTCCCGTCATCCGTAAGCAGATTGAGGGCCGCCAGAATCTGCAGAAGATGATCGGCAATACGGGCTGGCTGTTCATTGACAAAGGGCTCCGTCTGGGGACGGGGCTGGTCGTGAACGCCTGGATGGCCAGATACCTGGGTCCCGAGCAGTTCGGTATTTTTAATTACGCCCTCGCATTCGCCATGATCTTTTCGACCTTGGCCAATCTGGGCCTGGATGGAATCGTGGTGCGCGACATTGTCCGGGATCCGTCATGTCGGGACGAGACCCTTGGCAGCGCCTTTGTTCTGAAAGTTGTCTCCGGGATTCTGACCCTTCTGGTGACGATTGCCTCGATAGCCCTGCTCCGGCCGAATGACAGCTTGACATTCTGGGTGGTTGCCGTCACCGCGGCAGGAACCGTTTTCCAGGCATTCGACACGATTGATTTCTGGTTCCAGTCGCAGGTGCGCTCGAAGAGCGTAGTATACGCCCGGAGCGCGGCCTTTCTGGCGATGTCGTTCTTGAAGATTGCTCTTATCCTGGCGCATGCTCCTCTGGTTGCCTTTGCGCTGGCAGGACTGGGAGAAATGGCGCTTGCCGCGGCAGGGCTTGTGGTCGCCTACAAGCGTAATGGTCAATATCTCCGGGACTGGTCCGCAAGCATCGCGCGGGCGAAAAAACTGCTTAACGACAGTTGGCCGCTGATTCTTGGCGGAGTGTTTTTGTCAATTCACGCCCGGATCGATCAGGTAATGCTCGGCCAGATGATCAGCCAGCAAGAAGTCGGTTATTTTTCGGCAGCCACCAAGCTGATTGACGTGCTTGGATTTGTACCTGTCATCATCTACAGTTCGGTGGCTCCGGAGATCACCAACGCCAGGTCTCAGGGTGAAGACGTCTACTTTAACAAACTTGCGCATGTGTACCGGGTAATGACGATTCTGTTTCTGATGACAGCGGTTCCGGTACTGTTGATTTCCGACTGGCTAGTCGCGTTTCTCTACGGCAGCGAATACCGGGCAGCCGGAAAGCTGCTCTGCCTGTATGTCATCCGGCTGTTTTTTACAAACATCGGCATGGGAAAGGCACTCTTCATAACCAACGAGAACCTGTTCCGTTATGCGATGCTCACGGCCCTGGTCGGTTCCATAACCAATATCGGGCTTAATTACCTCTGGATACCGAAGTACATGTCTGTCGGTGTAATCTGGGCGATGATTGTTTCATTTGCGGTGAGCACGTTTGTGGTGGATCTGTTTTTCCCGCGCACCCGCCACCATCTGAAAATAATGATAAAAGCAATTTTCACTCCCTGGCAGGTCAGGATCTGAGAGGGGTTGCCGTTGATTAACCGGAATACGAAAGAGGGATTTCCATGATTGAAATGCAGAACCCCTGCCGTGTTCGCCTCAAACAGCGGGCATTGCTGGTGATTCCCTATCGTTTGTGTACCGCCTTGCGGCATGGATTCGGCGTCAATTTCAATGCGATGAAGGGGCTCCGAGCAATTGCCCGCTTCCTTGGAGAATACCGGGCCTATCAGCGCGGTAACGACAATGCTCACTTCCCCGCGCGTACCCTCGACATCGTCCCGTGCCTGCTTGACCGGACGGAATCGACCCCCCTGGAGCCAACCTATTTCTTTCAGGATAGCTGGGCTGCCGGAAAAATTTTTGAACTACGGCCGGAACAGCATCACGATGTCGGTTCGTCAGCCATGACAGTGGGGATCATCTCCCAGTTTGTGCCAACCACCATGATAGACATCAGGCCGATTGAACTGGAACTGGAAAACCTCTCTTTCCAGCGGGGATCGATCATGGACCTTCCTTTTTCGGATAATTCCATCGCGAGCCTTTCCTCCCTCTGCGTTGTCGAGCATATCGGGCTGGGCAGGTATGGCGACCCCGTCGACTATTGGGGGAGTGAGAAAGCGATTCGGGAGCTGAAGCGGGTGCTGAAGCCGGGAGGCAATCTGTTCGTTTCATTGCCGATAGATGAGGAGTGTCGAGTATACTTCAATGCCCATCGCGCCTTTACCCGCGACTATATCATGGAACTCTTTGCCGGGTTTGAACTGGTGGAGGAAAAATACATCTATGGGACGGCTCTGTTTACCGCCTACGATCCTGCCCGAGGCTTTGGAACCGGCCTGTTTCACGTACGAAAGGGGTTGCAATGATTACGCGGGAAAATGGTGTGATCCGGAAGCTGCGTACGCTGGCCCTCTGGATCTTTTTGTATCTGGATAATAGCGGCACGGCAGATTTCGACACAAACGGGGAGCGGAAGTTTGTCGGGAATCTTTTCGACTTCGTAGCGCACGCAGAACCGGGCCGGGCCGTTTTTCTCGATATCGGAGCGAATATCGGCGAATACACCCAGATGCTTCTGGAAAAAAGCAGCGCACTGCCCGCCGTACCTGAAATTCATGTCTTCGAACCGACCAGGTCCTATTTCGAGATCATCATGGCAAAATTCGGTATACGGGAAAATGTTGTTCTCAATCAGCAGGCTGTTTCAAACAGCGCCGGTGAAGTCGAAATCTATTATGATGCCGAAAAGAGTACCCTGGCGTCGCTGTACAAAAGAAATCTCGATGCCTATTCCGTTGAACTCAATCGTTCCGAAACGGTGACAACAACTCGGCTCGACAGGTACATCGAACGCAAGGGCATCACGCATATCCATTTTCTGAAGATTGATATCGAAGGTCACGAAATTGCCGCCTTCGAAGGGTTGGGCAGATATCTGAACGGTGATTTTATCGACTTTGTCCAGTTCGAGTATGGTGGGGCCAACCTTGATTCCCGCACCAGCCTGATGGACTTCTACTCCCTGTTCGACAATGCCGGTTTCGTCATGACCAAGATAATGCGCAACAATCTGGAGGTTCGACCATACAAACCGTGGATGGATAACTTCCAGTACGCAAACTATGTGGCTGTTTCAAAGAGAATATTTGACGAACTGAAATGATCCGGATCAAACCGAGCATAGAATTCAAGGGGAATTGTCTCCGTTGCGAAGCTGATCTTGCCGCGGGCAGGGTTCTCTGGCAGGGGATTCATGTCTGTGCGGTTTCTGAATGCAGCAACTGCGGTGCAGAGATAATCGCTGACCTGAAGGCCGGGCAGGCGCTCTTTACCGCATATCGGATTGACTTGGCAAAGGGAACACTGTCCGGCGATGAAGGACAGCGCCGCTGGTTCGGAACTCCGTTCCTGAGCTCGCTGCAGCATCCGGACCATGATCGAACTATCTCGCTAAATGTGGAGCAGTTCAGCAGGCATTCAAAGGTCATTATCCTCAACTGCATCGATTTCCTGTACGGCCACTCGCTTCTGAAGTTGTTGAATGCGGATGCCCATCTCAGGGAGAATCCGGATATGGGGCTCATAGTCATTGTACCCCGCTATCTTCGCTGGATGGTTCCGGAGGGTGTCGCGGAGATTTGGACCGTGAACATGCCGCTCGCCAAGGCGCAGAATTTCTACCCACGTCTGGATCAACTGATCCATGCCGAGTGTGAGCGTTTCGACGAGATTTACCTGAGCCCGGCCCATTCACATTCGGCCGATTTCGACATCACCCGTTTCACCGGTATAAAGCGACATGATTTCAGCAGCGAACGGTTTCGCGTCACGTTCATCTGGCGGGAGGACCGCCATTGGTTTGTTCGTCGGATCTGGGTGCGGATTGGCCGGCGGCTTTCCGTTGTGAAGAGCCTGCTGCTGAGGTGGCAGAACTTTAAGGTCAGAAAGCTGTTTTCGGCGCTGCGTACCGAGTTTCCAACGGCGGAATTCACCGTTGCGGGACTCGGGACAACGACAGCATTCCCGAGTTGGGTGGATGATCGCCGGGTGGCCGGGTTTGATGACGAAACCGAACAGCAGATGTGCCGGATATATGGCGAAAGCAGGGTTGTTATCGGCGTGCATGGTTCAAACATGCTGTTGCCATCCGCGCATGCCGGCATGACTATTGATCTGATGCCCGATGACCGCTGGCCGAATCTGGCGCAGGATATGCTGTATCAGGAAACGGACAGCCGTATGGCTGCATATCGCTATCGGTACCTTCCGCTGGGTTGCAAGCTGTCCACACTGGCCTTGATTGCAATCCGGCAAATATCCGGCTGGGACTGGTTCAGAAACGCTATGGCAGACAGGAAAAAAGCAGGCGACAGGTGAAGACAATGAATTTGGCGCCGATTGTGCTTTTTGTCTATAACCGGCTGTGGCATACGCAACAAACGATTGAGTCATTGCAGAGAAATGAACTCGCAGGCGAGAGTGAGCTCTATATCTATTCCGATGCGCCGAGGAATGAAAACGACCGGCCCGGCGTGGAAAAGGTCAAGGAGTATATCAGGGGCATTCAGGGTTTTAAGAGTGTATCGATCATTGAGCGAAATGAAAACTATGGTGTGGATAAGTCGATTATTGCAGGAACCACTGAAATCATAGACAAATTCGGAAAAATTATTGTTCTTGAAGACGATCTGGAATCACACCCACAGTTTCTTGCCTATATGAACAAAGCTCTGAATAAATACGAAAGCAGCAGAAAAGTATTTTCGATAACAGGTTATTCTTTCATAAACAGAAGAGAAGATAAAAACTTGGATAAAACATACTTCTTAAAAATTATTAGTTCTTGGTCATGGGCTACCTGGAAAGATAGGTGGGATCAGTTTGATAAATCAGTTGTAGGATGGGAAGAACTCAGGAGTAACGCTATTTTGAGGAATAAATTTGACTTTGATAATGCTTATCCTTATACAAAAATGTTGCTAACACAGATGGAGAAAGGCGTTAATACCTGGGATATTCTATGGTACTGGACTGTTTTCAAGTGTAATGGATTTACTCTTTATCCAAAACTAACTCTAGTTAGAAATATAGGTTTTGATGGCAGCGGAGTGCATTGTTCAAATATGGGCATCGACGATTATTTATCCGATGATGAATTCATTTTTGAAATGCCAGAGGAGATAACCGAGAAAAACAAAATCCGTCAAATTGCAGTAAACGCAATAAAAAATAAATATCGGCATAATCTGTACAAAAAAATAGTTTTAAAGCTTAATAAAATATTTTCGTAAAAAAGAATGACAAAATTCTCTTCGAATGACCACCTGATACGATAATCCATGTGAAGCGGAATTTGTTTTTCAAGAGGTAAATCAATGCTGAAAAAAATCATATTTGCTGCGCTTGAGATGAGAGCAAAACAAAAGCTCAATAGATTCGTGCAGATTGGTTCAGGGTCTCGAGTGTCTTACCGCCGACTTACAATGAAAGAGGGATGCACCGTCAGCATTGGCGAAAACAGCCTGATCGAAGGAAGAATTATCTTCGACAGGGAGAAATCGACGGTAACTATAGGAAACAGGACGTATATCGGCAACTCGCTCCTTGTTTGCGCAAGTTCTATTACAGTAGGAGACGACATTCTGATGGCATGGGGAATTACAATTGTTGATCATAACTCCCATTCAGTCACGTGGGACGAACGTAAAGATGATGTAATGAACTGGATACATGGCAGGAAAGACTGGACGCATGTAGCATGTGCACCGGTAACCATTGGCAACAAAGTTTGGATCGGATTCAATGTAATTATCCTTAAAGGAGTCACAATTGGAGAGGGAGCAGTTGTAGCGGCAGGTAGCGTTGTAACTAAAGATGTTCCGCCCTACGCAATCGTTGCCGGGAATCCGGCAAAGGTCGTGCGTGGAGTCAGACATGACGAACGTTAAATTTATCTCGTGGGAAGAAGCGGTGAACTGGCTGAAGTCACAGCCGGAGCAGCAGGAACTGGTCAGGGCCTGTTTTTATGACGACCCACTGACAGCGGCTGTAGAGCGTTATTATGCGTCTACGGAGTGGCGGGCCGTTCAGCAGCTTATTGAAAACTGCCGGAAAGGGCGAGCGCTTGATATGGGGGCAGGGCGAGGAATCTCATCATACGCACTTGCACGGGACGGTTGGGGTGTAACCGCGCTGGAGCCCGACCCCAGCGTAGTTGTCGGCGCCGGTGCTGTCCGGGCGCTGGCTGCTGAAAACAACCTTGATATATCAGTCGTTGAATCATGGGGAGAACAGCTTCCCTTTCCTGATAACAGTTTCGAACTGGTGTATGCCCGTCAGGTACTCCATCATGCACGGGAACTCAAGGCGCTCTGCCGCGAGGTTCACCGGGTGCTCAAACCGGGTGGTACGCTACTTGCGACCCGCGAACATGTTATCAGCAGCCCAGCGGATCTCGAAACTTTCCTTGCAGGACATCCGCTTCATGGGCTGTACGGTGGAGAGTGCGCATATCTACTTGGCGATTACGAGACTGCGATCAGCGCCAGTGGTCTCAAGCTTCTTCAGGTTCTGGCGACCTATAGTTCCGACATAAATCTCTACCCAGCCACTATCGCCGGATTGAAGGAAAAGGTGGAGAAAAAGCTGTGCATTTCCCTTCCTGAAACGATTTTCAGAAGGTTCGTGGTACCGCTGCTTAATCTGCTGCATGGCGAGCCGGGTAGGCTCTACACATTCATAGGCCGAAAACTATGAAAACAGTCCTCATAACCGGTGCCCACGGTTTTCTGGGCAGGTATTGCGCCCGGGAGTTCAGCAGCCACGGCTTCAGGGTTATCGGCCTTGGGTACGGCAGTTGGGATGACGAGTCCCATGAGGAGTTCGGCATCCAGCGCTGGATCGAGGCTTCGGTAGATGCTGATTCGCTGCTGAGTATCGCTGAGCCTGTCCATATCATTGTTCATTGTGCGGGAAGCGGTTCGGTGGGTTATTCCCTGACTAGTCCGATGCAGGATTTTCGGAAAACCGTTGACACAACTCTTGCGGTTCTCGAGTTCATGCGGCTCGCAGTGCCGGAGGCAACTCTCGTGTACCCGTCAAGCGCAGCTGTCTATGGTTGCCGTGATGCTGCTCCCATTCTTGAAACCGACCCGCTACAACCGGTTTCCCCGTACGGGGCCCACAAGAAGATTGCCGAAGAGCTCTGTTTCTCCTATTCACGCAGTTTCGGCATACAAGCATCAGCCATCCGCTTTTTTTCCATTTACGGCAATGGGCTGAGAAAACAGCTGCTGTGGGAAGCCTGTCATCGGATCAGTGCCGGCGGTGAGGGAGAAGTGGAATTTTTCGGCACCGGAACGGAGATGCGGGACTGGCTCCACGTGCAGGATGCTGCCGCCCTCGTCTATTCGGTCGGATGCGCGAGAAAATCCGGGCTCGTGGTGAATGGAGGCTGCGGTAGCAGCGTGTCGGTACGGGATGTCCTCACCATGATTGCCGGGGGGCTGGGCGGCGGGGCGAGAATTTCATTCAACGGACTGGTCCGTGAAGGCGATCCGAAGCACTTCCATGCTGACACAACGAAGGCGCTCGGATTGGGGTGGCAGCCGCGGGTAACTCTGCCGAATGGCGTCAGCAGCTACATCGCCTGGTTCAAGAAGGAATCAGACCGATGATCCGAGTCGCGTTTGCCCTCCAGGAAGACGAAAGCTGGATGGGAGGCATCAATTATCTGAAAAATCTGCTCTATGCGGTGTCTGCTTTTGGAGACCGGATCGAGCCGGTACTTTTTATGGGCAACATGCCGGCGGAACGGACGATTCAGTTGTTCGAACCGTACGCAAGAATTTACCGGCACGGTATCTTCGACAAGAAAAGCATCCCCTGGTTTTTGCGCAAATTCGGGCTGAAGCTGACCGGCAGCGACCGTATCTGTGCGGCCCTGCTGTCCAAATACGGTGTACAGGTGGCATCGCACTGCAGTATCTCGGGCAGGGACTTGCCATTCAAGACCATCAACTGGATTCCGGACTTTCAGCATCTCCACCTGCCGGAACTCTTCTCGGCACAGGAAATCAGCGAACGGAACCGCAAGTATCGGAAAAGAATCGAGGAGAGCGACCGCATGGTTGTAAGCAGTCATGCGGCTCTCGCCGACTTGGCCGGTTTTGCTCCCGAATTTGCTCACAAGGCACGGGTTCTTCACTTTGTTTCGCAGCCGGTCCCGGCGATGTATGAACTTGATTTACGGGAAAAGGTCGAACGGAACCATGCCGTCACCGGCCGCTTTTTTTATCTGCCGAACCAGCTCTGGAGGCATAAAAATCATCAAACGGTTTTTGAAGCGGTAGATATCCTCAAACGCAGGGGGGTGGATATCTGCTTGGTCTGCACCGGTCATAGCGCCGGCATGGGCGGCAGCCAGCATTCCTCCCGACTGCTGCATTTTATTTCCGAGCGGGGCCTGGACAAGAATATTCATATTCTCGGCTTGGTCGATTACGAGGATGTGCTCTACTTCATGCGCCACTCCGTTTCAGTGATAAATCCCTCCCTTTTCGAGGGGTGGAGTTCGACGGTCGAGGAGGCGAAAAGTGTCGGCAAGAACATGATCCTGTCGGATATCCCCGTTCACCGGGAACAAGCCCCTCCCGACAGCATCTATTTTGAGCCGCTGAATGCCGAACAATTGGCGGAGGCGCTTCTTGACCGATGGCGTGAACGCGATGGCGGGCCGGACTTCAAGCTGGAAGAGATCGCGCGGGAGACCCTCGACCGGAGGACAAGGGATTTTGCCACGGCATATCAGAATGTAGTGCTTGAAATTGCCGGGCGGAAGTAACGTATGAAATTCTCCATTATTACGGCCACCCTGAATTGTGAACATGTTGTGGAGAAGAGTATCCTGAGCGTCCTTTCGCAGGGGTATGCCGATCTGGAGTATATTTTTGTGGACGGCGGCTCGACTGACGGCACGTGCGACATTATCCGAAAATATTCCGTCGAGTTTCAGAATATCCGCTGGATATCCGAACGTGATGCCGGTATTTCAGATGCTTTCAACAAGGGAATCCGGATGGCGGCCGGGGATGTCATCGGCATTCTCAACGCCGATGACCGCTACGCTCCGGAAGCCTTGAATATCGTTGCCAAGGCGGTTTCCGCACATCCCGAGCACGATGTGTTTCACGGCAACATGATCCGGTATCAGGGTGACACGCCGCTGTTTCTCCTGAAACCGTCCGATGTCGAGCGCACCATATGGCATGAAATGCCGCTGAACCATCCTGCAACGTTTGTCAGGCGCAGAGCGTATCAGGCTGTCGGGCTGTTCGACACGGGTTTGAAGATAGCTATGGATTATGACCTTATGCTGCGCCTGTACACGTCAGGGAGCCGTTTCTGGTATATCGACGAGGTTCTTGCCGGGATGAGCTATGGAGGAGTGAGCGATGAACAGGTGCTGGAGGGGCTGAAAGAGGTGTACGCTGTTTCTGTCCGGCATGGCTATTCTCCCTGGAAGGCGTGCTGCTGGATGCAGCGCAACAGGTTGCTGCGTATGGTGAAAAACATGATTCGCAAGGCGGGGCTCCACTCGCTGTTACAGGTTCATCCGAAATTTCGTGCTGTACCTTCCGGCAAGGATTGCAACAGATGAACATGCCGAATAGAATTGTCATTTACCTGGTGGTAGCGAACGTATGAAAATTCTCATTCTGGTACGCAAGGGCGAATCCCTGACCGGCGGCGGCACCTACCAGGCCAACGTCCTGCGGGAGCTTGCCAAACGGCATACCGTCAAGGTCTATGAATCGGAGGATGATCTGGGCCAGGAGTGGGATATCGCCCACTGCCTCAACTTGAAACATCTGTCGCCGGAATTGGCAGCCAAGCTGCGCTGCCCATTGGTGGTGGACAGTCACGATTATTACTGGATACGTTATTATCATTTTTTCTGTCTCGATTTTCCGGTGCGCTTTTTGTTGCAGCAGTACCGGAAGATCAGGTATCAAAGACTTTTTAAAGACATTGATGGCATAATTCTGCACGGTCGCTACGTATATGATCTCTACGACCATCCCCTCAAGTACCTGAACTTCTACTACGGACTCGATTACAGCCAGATCGGGTCCCGGCCGTGGAAGGAGAAGGAGAACCTGATCCTGTTCGTGGGGGGGGATTATTTCCGCAAAGGGATTCACCGCCTGCTGCGGGCCCTGCCGCTGGTGCTGAAGAAGGTGCCCGATGCGCGCCTGATGGTGATAGGCAATGATTACGGCTACGTCAGGGCCTTTGCCCGTTTTCTGGCCCGCGGCCTGCCGGTGGAGTTCGTCTACGGCCTGCCCCGTGCCGAGTTGTACAGGACCTACAGCAAGGCCAAGGCGTTCGTCATGCCGTCCGAGATCGAGGCGATCCCGCTGGTGTCGTCCGAGGCCACCATGGCCGGGGTGCCGCCTATCCTCTCCGACGCCGGGGGGAATTCCGAGATCGTTCTGGACGGTGAAACCGGCTTCATTGTGCCGCTGGATGATTACGACCTGCTGGCCGAGCGGATCGTCAGTTGCCTCACCGATCGGGAGCTGTCGGAACGTCTCGTGGCCCAGGGGAGGGCGTTTCTCGGCCAGTTCACCACAGAGCGCATGATCGGCAGGCTGGAGGAAATCTATGCGGCGGTGATCACTGCCAAAGGCGTCAACCATGAACAACCACAACACGTTCTATAGCGGCAAACGCGTGCTGGTCACCGGTGGCCTCGGTTTCATCGGGCTCAATACCTGCGCCCGGCTTCTGGATCTGGGAGCCGAGGTGACGGCGCTGGATAATTTCATTCCGACGCAGATCACGCCCGCCTTTGACGCTGTCCGCTCGCGGCTGCGCCTGGCTGTGGCCGATATCCGTGACGCGGAAAAGGTCGAGCGGGTCGTCCGGGATCAGGAGGTGATCTTCAACCTGGCCGGCAAGTCGGGTGCGGCGGACAGCAACAAGACCCCCCTCAACGACCTGGACATCAATTGCCGCGGCCATCTGACCGTGCTGGAGGCATGCCGCACCTTCAATCCCGGAGTGGCCATCGTCTTCCCCAGCAGCCGGCTGGTGTACGGCAAGCCGCTCTACCTGCCGGTGGACGAGAAACACCCGCTGGCGCCGGAATCGATCTACGCCGCCCACAAGCTGGCAGTGGAAAACTATCACCTCATCTACGGCAGGCTGCACGGGCTCAAGACTACGGTGCTGCGCATCTCAAACCCCTACGGCCCATTTCAGACCGGCGAGGGGAGGGCCTACGGTATCGCCAACAGCTTCATCCGGGCGGCGGTGTCCGGCAGGCCGATCATCCTATTCGGCGACGGTAGCCAGCGTCGCGATTACCTGTACATCGACGACCTGGTGGAGGCGATGCTGTGCGCCGCATCCGCGCCGCAGGCGCACGGCAGGATCTACAACATCGGCGACGGCCAGGGGACGAGCCTGCTGGAACTGGCGGAGTTGGCAGTGGCGACGGCCGGGCAGGGGGAAATCGTGCGTGTGCCATGGCCGGAGGAGTACCGGGCCATCGAAACCGGCGACTACCTCTCGGACATCGCCTTGGCGCGGAATGAGCTGCATTGGAGTCCATGCACCGGCATCCACGAGGGGATTGCTCGAACGGTTGGCTTTTACCGGCGCTGAAAGGCGGGTAACCATTCCCGTCATGCCAGAACTTATTTGAATTGGGAGTCTTCTTTGAAACAAATACGAAAAAACATTCTTGAGAGGGACTGGCTCTACATCTTGCTGATGCTCATGGCCCTGATCGCCTTTTATCACAAGATCCTGTTCACGGATCAGATCATCAGGGCACCGGATATCCTTCACGAATTCTACTGGTCGGCCATAGAAATGTCGAAGATGAAACTCCACGACATTGTCAATTTCGGTCTGAAAGCCACATGGAGTATTGAGCCTAATTCCGGCTATACCTTGTTGGGCGGCGGGGTCGGAGGAAACTTCATTTTCTGGCAAAAACTGATTTTTATGCTCATCCCGCTGCCTGCAGCCGTTGCTTGGCATATCGTGCTACATCTTTTCCTTGGTGCCGCCGGTTTGTACTGTTACTGCCGGGCTATCGGCGCAAGCCAGCCGGCTGCATTTGTTGCCGGTGTCCTTTTCGCCCTGGCGCCGGAGATGGCTACACTCATCAATGCCGGGCATGTCCTGAAGATCGTCACAATAAGTGCCGCTCCCTGGGCATTCTACTTTCTGGAAAAGGGATTCCAGCGTCGCCGGCTGATTTTTTTCTTGTCCACAAGTGTTGTCCTGGCACTGCAGTTCTTCTGCATTCATTGGCAGATTGCCTATTATACCTGCCTGGGGGTCGGAGTATACGGGGTTGTCAGGATGATTCTGATTCTGAGGGAAGATTCGTGGCAGTTCAGAACAGGTTCCTCCCGGCTGATCGTAATGAATCTGGTGACACTGTTCTTTTTCCTCTCTACCGTGGCTATCTCGTTGATGCCCCTGGCATCCTGGTCGACCGACACCAACAGGGGGGCGCAGAGCGGCGCCAATCAGGGAGTGGGAGGGCTTAACCGCGAGGAGGCCATGTCCTGGTCTATGCCGCCCGAAGAAATCGGTGCGTTCGTTATTCCAGGTTTTTTCGGCTTTTCACGCCAGGAGGCCGGGCCGAATCCCGACAATATCCGCTCATTTTACTGGGGCAGGATGGTATTTACCCAGACCACCAGCTATATCGGGTTGCTTCCCTGGCTGCTCCTGCCGCTGCCGTTGATTTTCCGCCGCGACCGCTATACCGTATTGGCCTTGTTGGCAATCATTGGAGGCATCCTTTTTTCCATGGGGAAATATACCCCCTTCTATAATTTCCTGTTTGATCACTTCCTTGGCATCAATCGATTCCGGGTTCCCAAGATGTTCATGTTCATACCGGTCATGGGTCTTGGGGTCATGGCTGCGCGGGGCATAGACCTCCTTCGGGACGAAGCCCTGCGGGCAACCAGCGCTTTCAGGAAGTACCTGCTGGGGATCGTGCTCCTGCCCGTTATGCTGCTTCTGTTTCTGGGTCTGCTTAAGGTGGGTCAAAAACAGTGGCTGGATATGCTCATGGAACTCCTGTCCCAGCCGACCCGTTATGAGCAGGGGGAACAGCTCGTTTGGCAGCGATGGAACAATATTATTTATGAGACCGCCATAGCCGTACTGGTTTCAGCGTGCTATTCAGCGGTCATTCTGGCGGCATGGCGCTGGAAACGGCTGGCGACGGCGGTCCCGGTACTGCTGCTGGTCGTTTTCATTGCTGATGTCGGACGGGTAGACTCAAAATTCATGCCCCTCACCCAAGTGCCCCAGCAATCCACCGGCATAAAAACACCGGTGGTTGATTTTCTTACTTCCAAACCGAAACTATACCGGATGCTGCTGCTTGACGGGGACAGCAGCTACTACGGGCAACACGGTATTCCGATATTTTATACCTCTCAGGCCGTGCAGCAGATCCGCTGGCAGGAGATCCTTGACGTGTTTTCCCTCCAGTCCGTAATCCCGGACATGCTTAATCTTCGCTACCTGATAGTGTCGCCCGAGGAGTATCGCCAGGAGCAGCGACAGTTCGGCAGCCGCTATGTACCGGTATTCACATCCCCGGACGGCAAAAAGATGGTCCTGGAAAACAGGAATGTGCTGCCCAAGGCATGGCTTGTCCCATCGGTACAGGTGGTGCAGAACAGAATGCAGACTCTGCAAATCCTCCAGAACCCTGCGTTCAATCCGCTCCGGATTGCCCTGACGGAAAGTGCGCCGCCCATACCGCTCTCCGCTCCTGAACAACAAATAATACAGCCCGTAGGCGAGGTTACGGTTGACCGGTATGAGGGGGAGCGGATTGACGTGACAGCGACGACCCCCATGAACAGCCTGTTGGTAATAGGGGAAAAATATTATCAGGGATGGAAGGCCATCGTAGACGGAAAGCGGGTCGACATATACCCGATAAACAATATCCTGCGCGGGGTCTATCTGACCCCGGGTAAACACCGGGTGGAGTTCCGCTTCGATCCGCTGCCGTTCAAGGTGGGCAAATACCTGACGCTGGGGTCGTTTGTGCTGTTCGCCGGCATGCTGGTCCGGGAGTGGCTGCTACGGCGCAGAGGGATTGAATGAGCGATGAGAGAGTGACGCTGGACGAGGTGAGGCGCTTTGGGCTGCGGATCGCCCAACCGGCGGATGGTTACCGCTTCTCCCTGGACGCCCTGCTTTTGGCCGTGTTCGTGACCGCCCCGGAGAAAGGTCGGATCGTCGATCTGGGGACCGGGTGCGGCGTCATAGCGCTCGTGCTCTGCAGCCGGTTTGCCGGCGTATCCGTCGTGGGCATCGAAAACAACGAGGCGATGGCGGCATGTGCGCGGGAAAACGCCTCTCGCAACGGCCTCACGGACAGGATCGATGCCCTCTTCGCTGATGTGGTCACGGCAAAGTCTCTGTTTCCGGTCTCCAGTTTTGACGGTGTGGTGGCCAATCCGCCCTTTCGCACGCCAATCAGCGGCAGGGTGAGCCCGAAGGCGGGCAGGGATACGGCCCGGCACGAATCAACCGCCGGAATCGCCGATTTTCTTTCCGTTGCCAAGTATCTGGTGAAGCCTTCCGGCAGGATCGGTTTTGTCTATCATCCGGATCGCCTGGCTGAATTCATCCACTGTGCCGCCGGGTTGAACCTGGCCCTGCTGCGACTGCGCATGGTCCATGGCAGCCTCGATGCCCCGGCCAGGATATTTCTGGCCGAGCTGGCCAAAGGGAGGAGAGGGGCGACCGCGGTGCTTCCCCCGCTCATCGTGCACGGCTCTGACGGCGACTATACGCCGGAAGTGTTCAGGATACTCGGCATGGACGCTGGGCGCGTAGGAGAAATTCGCTGATTCGGACATCATGTTTATGGCAGCGAATTTCATGACCTTTTGGCGGCGGGTCTGATGCGATGCCATAGAGCAATCGTAACAGCCAGAAGAGACTTGTCGCGTGGCGTTACGATGGCGTGATCGATCTCTCCGAGCTGACTCCCTTCAGGAGCGGACAGTGAAGCACTCTTCTGTATTCCCAGCAGTTGGCTCGGATAAATGCTGTGGTAGCCGACGATCAGGAAGCTGGCCATGCAGGCCACTGCGGCATGTGTGCCGATGGCGGCTCCGAACATCTCCATGGCCATGATGGAGGCCGAGATCGGCGTATTGGCGGCGGCAGCCAAGACCGCCACCATGCCGATGGCGGAAAACGCCGCCACATTCGGCTCATTGAACAGTGTAGCAAACAGGTTGCCCGCCGAGGTGCCCACGAAAAAGACAGGTGTGAGCACACCGCCGCTGCCGCCGCATCCCAAGGTTATTGCAGTGGCGATACTTTTCCAGAAGAGCGCTCCAGCAGGAAGATGCTCTCCCTTCAATCCAGCCTCGATAGTGGGCAAACCCAACCCCAGGTAGTCATTGGAAACAAACCTGCCGATCAGCACCAGAATGACGCCACCTACGAGGGCACTGGCTATCCAGTGTCGGAAAATACGTTCCAATTGATTGTGTACGATATGCAGCAGCTGTATGAAGAGAAGCGCTACCAGGCCGCACCAGATGCCGAGCAGCAACATCTGGAGGAACCCCCAGCCGGTCATTCCTGAAGCTATCGTGATGGATTCATAGGAATAGGTAATTCCCAGCGAGGTTGCAACGTGATAGCCGACGATGCCGGCGACAAACGAAGGGAACAGCACTTCATACATCATCTGACCTAGAACCAGTACTTCGATGCCGAACAGCGCACCGGCAATGGGGGTGCCGAACACCGTGGCGAATCCGGCGCTGATACCGCAGATCACAAGCTTCCTTTTATCTGTTTCGGGCAGGCGGGTTATGGAGGCAAAGGTAGACGCCAAGCCTGCACCTATCTGGGCACATGGCCCTTCCTTACCCGCCGAGCCACCACTTGCCAACGTGATGACCGTTGCCAGCAGTTTCACCGGCACGACTCTGAGCGGTATATGGCCCATACGTTGATGGACCGCTTCGATCACCTTTTCCGTGCCGTGACCGGCAGCGCCCGGAGCCAGAAATCGCACCAGAGCGCTGCCGGCAAGTAAGAATAGCGGCAGAAAAAGTTGTGCATGGGGGATTACAGCGGCGACAGCAGTGCTTTTTGCCAGCACTTTCAAAAAGAGGGCTGTGCCTCCGCCTGCCAGTGCTCCAACTACGGATGCATAAGCCGTCCATTTGACGATGCTGGCAAAGAGCGTGAGTTGTTCGGATATTCTGGGTTTCATTACGGTGTCGGCTGCCTATTTCTGAACGACGAAATCGTCCCTCCTGTTTTTTGCCCAGGCAGATTCGTCATGACCCGGATCGGCCGGATGCTCCTTGCCGTAACTGATCACGCTAAGCCGCTCGGTGGGCACGCCGAGGGTAATCAGGTACTGGAGGGCCGATTTAGCGCGCCGTTCGCCCAGGGCCAGGTTGTACTCCGCAGAACCGCGCTCATCACAATTCCCCTCTATCCTCACCTTGGCGTCGCGACTGACCTTAATCAGCGTATTGGCGTTCTTGGTGAGCACGTCGCGGGCCGCCGGACTCAGGTTGGCCTTGTCGAAGTCAAAATAGGCGGATTCGAATGCAGTATTTGCCGAGGCCCTTGCACCCTTCGCTTCGACAGATTTCATCTGTTCATGTTTGGTTTCATTCGTTGACGGCCTCGCCTGCGACGTTCCCGCGACCGGTCCGGCCTTCGCCTTTGTGGTCTGCGGGGCAATGGGTTCCTCTTTCTTCACTACGTCATTGTTGGCGCATCCTGACGCCACTACCACGACAACCCCCAGTGCTGCCAGCATTATCCGTACGTTGCTTTGCATTTCCTTGCTCCTTTCCTTGCTATCTGTTGACAAACATTTGTCAACTATTTATTTTGCACACAAATAATATGTACACAAATAATAAAATTATTTCAAGTTATTTTATGCTCGTCGCCACCGCAAAAATTTCTGAAATCATCGACGCGCTTTGCCGGATATTTATTGCGGTTGACAGATCACTACTCGCGGCGCTTTGCGGTGTTGACATGACGGACAGGCAGCTTTTCTGTGCTGCTGTTGCGTGAATCCAAGCCATCATGTCCTCAACGTTGCCAGAGAATTTTTGAGGTTTCCAGGGGAACGGCACAGCCCTGGAGATGTGGAATAACTCTCGCCGTATAATCAGTGGCTGGTCGTGCCGCCTCTACCTGCGCACTAAAAAGGTAGCCGTTTTCAGCGCCCACAAGATTTGGGCCGCGTATCATCTCCACGCGCACAGGTTCGCCGCCGTTGATTCCTTCGGCATATAACTCGACCCGTACCGCATCCGGATCAAGGCCGTCAAGATAGACCTGAATCTCGAATAGACACCGATCCCCCTTTTGCTCGATCATTGCTTCGCCGAAGCGCAGCTTGGCCCATTCCCGATCCAGGGCGTTACGCCATGCAACGATCCGCGCACCCATTTCACCCTTGTCCACAGCCCGTTCGCGGCAGGCGGTAGCAGCAGGCAGGTAGTAGCGTTCAGTATACTCCCGCACGGTACGATTGGCGGAAAACCGCGGCGTCAGCCGTGCCATGCTTTCCCGCATGCGCGCCACCCAGTCCGTGGGAATACCCTGTTTGTCACGGGTGTAAAACTCAGGGATCACCTTCTGCTCGAGAAGGGCATAGAGTTCTTCAGCTTCGATCTCGTTCCGAGCAGGGTCATCGCCATGCTCAAGGCCATCGCCCAACGCCCACCCCACTTCAGGTGTGTAGGCTTCAGCCCACCAACCGTCCAACTCCGACAGGTTGAGGCCTCCATTGACGAGTACCTTCATGCCGCTCGTGCCGCACGCCTCCCATGGGCGCCGGGGCGTGTTGATCCAGACATCCACCCCCTGCACCAGGTGCTCGGTCAAAAGCATGTCGTAATCGCTGAGGAAGATTACATGGGGACGGGCTTCGGTCCGTTGAATGAAGTGCGACCATGCCTGAATCAGCGCTTGCCCGGCCTGATCTTCCGGATGGGCCTTGCCCGCGATTATGAGTTGCACCGGCCGCTAAGGATTGGTTAACAGGCGAAGCAGCCGCTCCGGGTCGTGCAGAAGCAGGTTCGGTCTCTTGTAGGTCGCGAAACGCCGCGCAAAGCCCAGTGTCAACGCGTTGGGATCAAATATATGTTTTGCCGCGTCAACAGCATCGGGCGACGCACCGGATGAGGCCAGCTGCCTTGACAACCTTTCGCGAGCGTATTCTACAAGAGATTTGCCGGCAGCGATGCGAAATTGCCAGAGCCTGGCATCGGAGACACGACGAATATCCCGCTCCAGGGTTTCCATTGACCCCAGCCAACGGTCTTTTCCACAGGCCTCCGTCCAAAGGTCATCGGACGAAGCAGAGTCCCAACTCGGCATGTGAACTCCGTTGGTCACGTGTCCAACCGGGATTTCATCCTGCGGCCAGCGTGGAAAAAGGGGCTCAAGGAGATGCCGGCTGACGTTCCCATGCAAACGGCTCACACCATTGACAGCCCCGCTTCCGCGGACCCCCAGGTAGGCCATGTTGAAACTTTCCGACTCATCGTTCGGATTCTTGCGGCCCAGGGCGAGCAAATCGTGGAGTGGTATGCCGAGCTTTTTCTCGGCATAACCACCGAGGTATTGCTCGACAAGGGCCGGGGTGAAACGGTCGAAGCCGGCGGCCACTGCCGTGTGGGTAGTGAAAAGGTTCCCCGCTCGCGTGACAGCCAACGCGACTTCAAAGGGCTGCCCGGTTTCTTCCATGAAACCGCGGGCGCGCTCCAATACGGCAAAGGCGGCATGGCCTTCATTCAGGTGACAAACTTCCGGCCGGATGCCGAGCGCGCAAAGCAGCCGCCAGCCACCAATCCCGAGAAGCATTTCTTGTTTGAGGCGCAACTCCGGCCCGCCGCCATACAGCTCACTGGTAATTCCTCTATGAGCGGGGAAGTTTGCCGCGTCATTCGAATCCAACAGGTAAAGCTTCACTCTGCCCACTTGCACCTGCCATGCGCGCAGCCAGACAGAATAACCGGGTAATGCGATCTCAAGCCGCAACCATTCGCCGTTGGCTCGGCGCAGAGGCGTGATCGGCAACTGTCCGGGATCGTTATAGGGAAAAAGGGCCTGCTGCGCACCACCCTTGTCGATCACTTGCCTGAAATAGCCCTGCTGGTAGAGAAGTCCCACTCCGACGACAGGCACACCCAGATCGCTTGCGGCTTTGAGCTGATCACCGGCCACATTGCCGAGTCCTCCGGAGTAAATCGGAAGAGCTTCGCTCAACATGAATTCCATGCTGAAGTAGGCTACGCAATTCAGGGGAGATCGCGGATGAGAGAGCTGAAACCATGCCGGTGCTTCCGCCGCCTGCCTCCTGGTCTGAAGCAGGTCATCAAGCTTTTTACGAAAAACAGGATCGGCCAGCACATTCTCGATCCGGTCACGCGAGACTGTTTGTAGAACAGCCCAAGGATTTTGTGTAAGTTCCCATAAAATGGGATCAAGCGTACGCCACACTTCATCAGTGGCATGATTCCACGACGACCGCATGTCAAGGGCAAGCTCGGCCAGGGAATAGAATCCCTCTATTTCCGTTGGTAAAAGATTGTATATCGGATGGC
>JAATGX010000077.1 GCA_015688915.1 Desulfuromonadales bacterium | reverse complement strand
CATCGGCCAGGTCGCGGCGGCCCTCCGTCCCGAGACCAGGGCGGTATTCGTGGAATCGCTCACCAATCCGCTGCTCAAGTTCGCCGACATCCCGGCCCTGTCCGTCCTCTGCCGCGACCGCGGTCTGCTGCTGATCGTGGACAACACCTTCTTGACCCCCTACCTGCTGAAACCCCTGGATCTGGGGGCGGACATCACGGTCTACAGCGCCTCCAAATACCTGGCCGGTCACAACGACACCATTGCCGGGCTGGTGGTGGTCAGGGAACCGGAGTTGGCCGAACGGGTCTATTTCCACCAGAACGCCGCCGGAGCGGTGCTTGGGCCGCAGGATTCCTGGCTGGTGATCCGCGGTATCAAGACCCTGGGGGTGCGGCTGGACCGCCAGGAGGAGAACGCGCTCACGCTGGCCCGCTGGCTGAAGGCGCATCCGCGCATCGCCGGGGTGCATTATCCCGGCCTGGCCGAACACCGGCACCATGACCGGATGAAAGCCCATGCCCGGGGATTCGGCGCCATGATCTCCTTTGAGGTCGACAATCCGACCCTGGTGGAGCAGATCCTGCTGAGAACCGGGCTGATCTCCTTTGCCGAAAGCCTGGGAGGAGTGGAGAGCCTGATCACCTTTCCCGAGGTACAGACCCATGCCGACATCCCACCGGAGTTGCGCGCCAAGCTGGGGATAAACAATGTGCTGCTGCGCTTTTCCGTGGGCATCGAGGATGCGGACGACCTGATCGATGATCTGCGGCAGGCGTTGGAAGCTTGAAATTCAGAAACGCGTGTTCTCACAGAGCGCACAGAGGCACGGAGAAACAAAAAAACAGGGAAGTTACCTGTTATTCTGATTTATCCTTGCAAGAGTCACTTTTTCGGTTTTTCTCTGTGCCTCTGTGAACTCTGTGAGATACTGATTCAACATTATTGGAGACCGACATGAAATTCGCGACCAAGCTGATCCACGGCGGCCAGACCATTGATCCCCGCACCGGGGCCCTGGGTATCCCCATCCACCAGACCTCCACCTTTCGCCAGCAATCGGTGGATAACTTCGGCAAATACGACTACGCCCGTTCCGACAACCCCAGCCGCGAGGCCCTGGAAGAGGCCATCGCCCTTCTGGAGGGAGGGACGCGCGGATTCGCCTTTGCCTCGGGCATGGCAGCCATCACCTCCACCTTGCTGATCTTCTCCGCCGGCGACCACCTGGTGGTGTGCGACGACGTCTACGGCGGCACCTACCGGGCCCTGACCGGCGTGTTCAGCCGCCTTGGCATTACCTCCACCTTTGTGGACGCCACCAGCGTGGAGGCTATCGCCGCCGCAATCCGGCCGGAGACCAAGGGCATTTACCTGGAGACCCCCTCCAATCCGCTGCTCAAGGTCACGGACCTGCGGGCCGTTGCGGAGCTGGCCCGGGCCAGGGGGATCGTCACCCTGGTGGATAACACCTTCATGACCCCCTACCTGCAACGTCCGCTGGATTTGGGGTGCGACATCGTCCTGCACAGCGGCACCAAGTTCCTGAGCGGCCACAGCGATGTGATCTGCGGTTTTGCCGTGGTCAGGGACACGGAACTGGGCAATCGCATCCGCTACATCCAGAACGGTTTCGGCGCCATCCTGGGGCCCCAGGACTCGTTCCTGGCCCAGCGGGGACTCAAGACCCTCAAGATCAGGATGGACCAGTCCCAGCAGAGCACCATCAAGATCGTCCAGTGGCTGGGTGAGCAGAAGCAGGTCCGGGCCGTGCATTATCCGGGGCTGGCCAGCCATCCCGGCCACGCCGTCCACAACGCTCAGGCCGATGGCCCCGGCGCCGTGTTCTCCTTTGAACTGGACTCCTTCGAGACCACCAAACGTCTGCTGGAAGGGGCCAGGCTCTCGGCCTTCGCCGTCAGCCTGGGGGGAGTGGAAAGTATCATCTCCTATCCGGCCCGCATGTCCCACGCTTCCGTTCCCCCCGACGAGCGGACCCGCAAGGGGATCACCGATACCCTGGTCCGCCTCTCGGTGGGGTTGGAGGACGCCGACGACCTGATTGCGGACATGGCGCAGGCCATGGGGGTATGAGGGATAAAGGATGAGGGGTGATGAGTTTTTGCACAAGACCGGTCCGGTGATTTAAATAGACCTTTCTAATAAAAAACGGTATATCAGCAGAGTCTTGTGAGAATAGTGCCGAACGTTGAAAGGAGAACATGTGAACTTCATTACAACCATGGCCATCCTCCTGTTGGCATCTGCAACGGCGGGTTTTGCCGCCGAGAGCAGGAATGTTACCTTCTTTTCCGACGGTGCCCTGGTGGAGGTTGAAACCGTTGCCGCCAAGGGGATTGTTGAAATCAGCCTGCCCGGCGGCATGCTCCCGGAAAGCCTGCGCATCAGGCCGTTAGGCAACGCCGTCATCCGGAATGTCGAGATGCTGCCGTCCCGTCAGGAAGGGAAGGGCGCGAAGGAGCTGGAACAACTCCTTGAGCAGAAGAGTCGCTTGCAGGACCGGCTCAAGGCGTTGGAGACCCGCGAGGAGATCTTTACGGCCGCCGCCAAGTCACAGAGCGGTAAGGCGCCGCGCAAGACCAAGACCAATCCCGAACCGATGCAGTCCATCCGCCAGGGAACCGAGTTCGCCATTGCCCAGCTTGAGGCGGTCTACACGGCACGGCGCAAGACCGAACAGGAGATTCGCCGGCTCGATGTCCGCATCAGTAGCATTAAAAAAGGAGCGCAGGGGGGAACGACCGTTGCGCGGGTCGCACTTGCACCCAAAAACGGCAGGATCAGGGTACGCTATGCGTTGGGAGGAGAGGGGTGGACGCCCTGTTATGATGTGCGCCTGAACAACTCCGGCACTGCCCGGCTTATGCTCTACGGCCAGTTGCCCGGCGGCTTTGCCGGGTATCTCCTCCATGCCTCCCCCACCAGCGTGGCCGACAGCAGTGGAGCGCAGGTTGTCCACGCCGAGGCGGGGTCGCTGGCCAAGCTGGCCGAGTATCGCCTGCCGGTCAGGGAAGAATCATTCGGGGAAGGGGTGCGCTCCGACTACTCCTTTGTGGTGACAAATTCCAGCCAGGTCCACTTGCCGGCAGGCGGAGCTTCACTCTACCGCAACGGCGAATATTGGGGGCGATTCAGATTTGAAGGGATTTCTTCAACGCGAAGCAGAAAGATCGGTAATCAGTAGAGGTCAATGCCGCATCGTCAGAACAGATTTTGGTCCACCCAACAAAAGACCGGGTTTCCGTTATGGATTCCCGGTCTTTTGTCGTCAACGAGTCATGCGCCTGCACCCTCCTGCGCCGTCAGGGTTTACCGGTGTCCTCGACCAGTGTATCGGAAAAGCCCACCAGGGGGTTGGGAGGGTCTTCAAGCCATACCTTGATTTTCCCCTGAGATGTCTCCAACTGCCATCCCGGAACCACCGATGTTGCGCGATCGGGCGTGACAAACTCCCGGCTGCGGGTTTCCTTGTGCAATGCATCCGTGGCAATGACACTGTAGCGTAAGGGGTTTGAGCCCTGGGAAAGGGGGGGGAGCGTTGCAGTGTATGTGTAGGTGGAGCCGGGCATTTTCTGCATGGCCACAGAGGCATAGCCGCCCGTCTCGGCCGCTCGGAACCGGCAGCGAACCGACCGGAGCGCGCCGGGAGAACTGATTATGACCGCGTCAATGACGGTCGGTTTGCCGGCAACCACATAACTGTAGGGTTCGTGAACGATTACGATCTTGTCCGCGGCGGCCGCGGATTTGTCGGTAGTGCCGTTGTTGGTCTTTTCTTCCTTCCCGGTCAGTGCCGGCTTTTGGGGCGACTGCGCGGCAGGCGCCACCGCCTGGCCGGTTTCATGTGCCGAAGATGAGGGCAGGGCAGACTCCGATGATGGTACGGATGGTGGTTGGGGCGTCTCCTGTTCCACATGGTTGGAAATCTTCTTTTCCGCGCGGTTCTTGTTCCGCGGCTTTTTCGGTTTTTTCCTTTCTTCCCGTGTCAGGTCGCTCAAAGGAATCTCATACCCCGTGCCGGCGGCGGGGGGAAGCTCTTTCAGGGGGATTTCAAAATCCGCACCCTTGGCACTGGGGGGCAAGACCACGAAAGCCATCAGGAACGTCAGCATGACGGTTATCATCTGGATTGCAACACACCTTCCGAGTAGTGCGCACATGCCCCACCTCGCCCTGGGTTTTGAGTGTCATCGTCTGTCCTGAAGCCGCACTCTGTCGGTCCGTACAGAAAAAGCCCGCTATTTCCGCGGGCTTCAGAACGGCTTCGGGGTGTGCCGGATTCGTACGTGGAGCCACCTGCCGGAATCGAACCGGCGACCTATTGATTACGAATCAATTGCTCTACCATCTGAGCTAAGGTGGCATAAGCTGCCAATTTACCCAACCAAGGCGTGCCTGTCAAGGAAAGATAGGCAGAACCCCGGTTCGGGCGAGGGGAGGTTTATACACATGCGCCGATTCGTCATGCTTGTCGCGAGTCCCCTGCTCAGGGCACTTGCTGGCGATTCCTCTCTCTCCGGTGTATGGCAAAAATATACACCTTTGATGTATCCCGGCGGCCCGCTCCCCCACGTGCGGCGCAATACATATGTAACCAATTGATATGGAAAGGTTATGATTCTGATGCCGCATGACGGTCTTCCTTGGCACGGCCGATGCTAGTACTAAGACATAGACATTAAACCAATCTCAAAAAGGAGGACGCCATGGAACAGTTAGTCGCCATGATGGAAAAAGCTGCAGGGACTGCACCAGCCACCGAATTTGCGGCTGTAGCGGGACGTATGGACGACAGTGGTATCTTCGTATGGATCTTCCTGGGATTCTGCGCACTCATCGTCCTGCTGCAAACAATACCCGCCATTTTGCTTATGACCGGTCTGGTAAAAGGTATGGCGAGTTTGGTAAGCAACAAGATAAAAACCGTGGTAAGAAAAGCATAGCCGGTATGCTCGCACCCCATGATGCAACGCCGGGCGCGGTGTCATGGGAAAAAGGAGGGTGTTGCCATGAAATGCTCCTTAAAGTCATCGACCCTTTATTACTGGTTCATAGGCAATGCTGTTGTCACCATCTGTTTCGGCCTGTATCTGGGAATGATCTGCCTGTTCCCCTCGTTATCGCCCTCTATACGTGCGTTGTTTTTTGATGGAAAGATCGATATTGTCGTACCGTATATAATTTTTGCTCTGATCGTGAGTTCAATAGTTTCGATTGTCTATTTTTATGATGTGTACAGGGGCAGGAAATAGAAAAACGATCGGGTGGCACGGACACGCTGGCAGACGGTTCAAGGGGCTTGGAGCCTCTTTTTTTTGTCCGGCTTGTCCGCGTCGATGTTAAGTTGGCAATGAAGGCACTTTCGCAGGTACAGAATGACCATGCCGTTCACATGAAAATAGTTTCCGCAACGGGGACAGGTGACTACTGCCGACAGGAGGGCGGTAATAACGAGGAAAACAACCCAGACCCCGAACACGGTGCCCATGGCCCTGTCCGTGGGGGAAATGGAGTGGGCTATCCACAAGGCCGGCACATAGATGAGGATGGTCCCGAAGAAATATCTCCGCCGCTTTCGGATCAGGCGGAGAGCCGGTCCAAAGGTTGATGGATCAGGTGTTTGAGGTTCGGTCATGGTCTGGAGCAACGGGTGATGGTGACGTGAAATGTATTCATGGTGATTATAGATTTATCTTAGTAATCAGGATTTTGTCTAGTACTATTATGAGTTGCAATAAATCGATTTTCAAGCAATAATCATTCCCGCATGAAACCTTCGATACAGATTCGTGGTCTTTTGTGATATGATTTCCCCGCTGACAGGGTATCCACTAAACGTTGAGGAGAATTGAATGTTGAAAGGTATGCGTTTTTTATTGGTGGTTCTTTTCGCGGCGTGCAGTGCCGCCTGCGGCAACAATGGGATTGACACCAGTGTGAGCTATAGCAACTATTCTTCAGTTACCATCAAGGGGGGCATAATTGGGGGTTCGGTTCAGGGAACGCCGCTTCCTCTGGTCACCAAGGATATCCATTCGACGATTGTTTCAACGATAGCCGGTACCGCCAGCGAGAGGCCCGAATCATCTGTTGATGGCGTTGGTGCCGCTGCAAGATTCAATATTGTGAACGGCATCGCCGCGGATGGAAACAACCTCTATGTGACGGATTTCGGCAATCATACGATCCGTATGATAAATATTGTCACCCAAACCGTTACGACGATCGCAGGTGTCCCCGGTGCAGCCGGATCAAACGCGAGCGATGCGACCCTGACCGGCGTACCGGGTAACAGCGCGTATTTCTACAATCCCAGCGGCATCACCACGGATGGGACAAACCTTTATGTAACGGATTACAATAATCATACGATTCGCCAGATCGTTATCGCCTCCGGGGTTGTCACGACCATTGCCGGCGGCGTGGGAATTGTCGGGGCGGTTGATGCCGCAGTCGGAACAGATGCGCGTTTTTACCTCCCCATAGACATTACCACGGACCGGGAAAACCTCTACGTAACCGATTCCGCCAATTTGATAATCCGCAAAATAAGCCTGACCCCGCCGTATGCCGTTACCACGATAGCGGGCTCTCCGGGCAAAAACGGATCAAATCCGCCCGTGGGCGCTCCACCGGTCTCCGGGCCTGATGCACGTTTCAAGTCTCCCGCCCGCATCACCACCGATGGGACAAATCTCTATGTAGCGGATGTCGTCAATAATACGATCAGCAAGATAGATGGGGTGAGCCACAAGGTTTCAACGATAGCAGGAACAGCCGGCGTTACCGGATCGGCCGATGGCATTGGCGCTGCCGCGAGTTTCAGCAACGTCAACGGCATCACCTCGGACGGGACGAACCTGTACGTAACCGATTCCAATAACAACACGGTCCGCAAGGTGGTCCCGTTACCCGACGGGACCTGGAGTGTGGTGACGATTGCGGGTACTGCGAGTACTGTCGGCAATAATGGTGTCGGGTCTACTGATGGATCTGGTGATAAGGCGCTCTTTAAATACCCGGTCGGCATCACCACCGATGGCACCGCTCTCTATGTAACGGATTCCAACAACTATACGATCCGCAAGATTCAGTGATTTGAGAGCGCACGGGTGAAGGGTGTTTTTTGTTTTCAGCGGGACACCGGCATGATTCCGGAACACGGCGCCCCCTGGAACCAGCAAAGGATATGTCGATGAACGACCGTTTCTGGAGACCCATCAGTATTGACTGCATCAATCCCGAGGGCTTTCCGGATGTGGCATTGTACCTCAGGGGCAACGACAATTACGTTCTCTACAAGGACGAGGAACGCAAGTTTACCGGCGACGACCGCCGCCGCCTGCAGCGGAATTTCACGGAGTTCCTGTACGTCAGGACCGGCGACCTGGAGGAGATCAACAGGTATCTGGAGGACAATCTGGCCAACCTCCTCGCCAGAGACGACCTCAACAGTCTGGCAAAAGGGAGAATCCTTTATCAGACCTCGGTCAATTACGTAATCGACGTGTTCGAGTCGCCGGAAATAGCCGCCAACATGTCCCGGAGCCGCAACCTGATCCTGCATATGATGAACTATCTGACGACCGATACGAATGCGCTGGAATCGCTCCAATCCATCGTCGGTCACAACTTTTATCTCTATGCCCACAGCGTGCAGGTGACGGCCCTCAACCTGCTGCTTCACGAAAAATTGTTCAATGTTGCTCCTGATGAGATGATTGACGTGGGGGTTGGCTCGATTCTCCACGATTTCGGCATGATCTTTATCACCGACAAGGTCCTCGACAAACCGGACGCCCTCTCCGATGTCGAATACTACAAGGTGAAGCAGCATGCCCAGAAGGGATATGAGTTCCTGAAGCGGAACGGACTCAAGAGTGAGGTTGCACTCACCGTTATCCGTTATCACCACGAACGGTACGACGGCAACGGCTATCCGACCGGGATCAAGGGTGACGATATCCCCCGCAGTGCGCAATTGACCGGAATCTGCGACGTCTACAGCGCCCTGATCACCGACCGGACGTACCGCAAGGCCTGCTCGCATGCGGATGCGCTCAAGACAATGCACGAAGAGGCGAAAGCCGGGGCCTTCAACAGCGACTTGTTCAACCGGTTTGCGGAGATCATGACCGCCCAGAAGGCCGCCTGATGAGGACTCGTCTGGTGTCGTGTCAAAACGACTTCACGGTATTTCAGACTCAAACGACTGCATCCAGCCTGCTCCACCACCGCCAAAGCCGTCATTGCCGCCGCCATCAAACCCATCGTATTTATAGGTGAAAACGAGTTTGACACCATGGGGCGCAACCGTCGGCAGCTTCACGCTGAAAGCGGTAGTATCGTCCCTGTCCAGCCGCAACGGTACAACATAATCAGCCGCCCGCTGTACCGTCTTTCCCTGTGTATCAAGCACGGCAACCCATATTTCGATGTTCTCCATCGTGGCATAGCGGACATTCTGAAGGACACCGTCGATCACCGTGTTCCCGTCAACGGCCTTTATATCCCAGGCCATCTTCACATCAAAATTGGCGTAATGTTGCGGAAGGGTGCTCAGTTGCGCACGCATCTCGTCCGACCGGGACGTAAAGCCGCACGTTATGAGCAAAACAGTCATAAGGAGTATCAATTTGCCTACCATGTACATCACCCCCTTTCGTAAGTATTATTTCAAAATAATCGCATACTATCAACCGGGTTAATGGCATGCCACAGTCCACTAACGGTCCGGAATACTGAATTCTTACGACAGGCAGCTCGGTCATTCACCAAGAAGCCGCCCCGAAGACGGGATGCGAGACCGCAAGGCTTTATTTACGAACAAGTTCCAGGTTGCCGGGCAGCAGTGAGGGTTCCTCCATGGCGCTGTCAAGCACATCCGTCGGCATGCTCTTGCCCGGCTTCACCCCCAACCCCTTCAACATCTCGGCCTGGCGGATGACGTTGCCTTTGCCCCCCACGAACTTGCCGTAAGCGTTGTCGTAATCCTTCTGTGCCTGCGTGAGCCGGGTACCGATTCCCTTCAGGTCATCCACGAAACCGACCAGTTTGTCGTACAGTTCCGCTCCGCGCCGGGCAATTTCCTGGGCATTGCGGTTTTGCTGCTCCTGCCGCCAGAGATGGGCCACGGTGCGGACGACAAACAGCAGGGTGCTGGGGCTGACCAGCAACACATTCCGTTTCCACGCTTCCTGCCACAGGTCGTTGTCCTGGGAGATGGCCAGCATGAAGGCCGGCTCCACGGGTATGAACATCAGCACGAAATCCAGGGACTTTACCCCATGGAGATCCTGGTAGTTCTTGTCCGACAGCCCCTTGATATGGCCCCGTACCGAATCCAGATGCCTTTTGAACGCCGTCTCGCGGCCGGCGTCATCCTCCGCGTTGACATACTCCTCGTAGGCGTTGAGCGACACCTTGGCATCGACAACGATATGCCGCTCCTCGGGCAGATGGATGATCACATCCGGCTGGACGCGGCTGCCGTCCTCACGGGTGTGGCTCTCCTGCACGTGATACTCATGCCCCTTGCGCAGCCCGGACGACTCCAGGATCTTCTCCAGGATCATCTCTCCCCAGTTGCCCTGGGTCTTGCTGGACCCCTTCAGGGCACGGGTCAGGTTGTGGGCGTCATCGGACAGTTGCCTGTTCAGGTCCATCAGGTGCTTGACCTGTGCCGCCAACGCGCTCCGCTCCTTCCCCTCCTGCACGTAGACCTCTTCGACTTTTCCCTGGAACTCGGTCAGCTTGACCTTGAGCGGCTCCAGCAGTTGGCCGATATTGGCCTGGTTCTGTTCCGTGAAGCGCTTGGCCTTTTCTTCCAGTATTTCGTTCGCCAAGGCCTTGAACTGGTTCGAGAGCTGTTCCCGCGCCTCATTGAGCAGGGCCAGCTTTTCATCGTTTTGTCTCCGCTCGGCATCCAGGGTGGTGGAAACCTCGGTGAACTGGGTATTCAGGCCTTGCAGATCGGCGAGCGACCTGTCGTGCCGAACCGTGAGCTCCCGCGATTCTTCGGTCAGGCGGGCGATCTCCTGAAGCTGGCTCGCAATGGTCGATTCGGCTCCCCCCAGCTTTTGACGCAGAGTGGAGATCTGCTGCCCCTGCTCCTCGGCGTTCGTGGCGGCGGCTTTCAGATCCTGTTCCAATACCGGCACACGGCGGGCCCGTTCCGCCAGTTGGGCAGACTCGTTCCGCGATGCCTCAACTTGCCGCCGCAGGCTCTCTCCCTGCTGTCCCGATTCGCTCAGGTCATTCCGCAGACGCTTCACGTCCTCCGTTGCGGTGGTCAGGCGCTCGGTCAACAGGGCAAGCTCGACCTGCCCTTCGCTGCGGGCGATATTTACCGCGTCGCTCAGGCGTTTTTTCAGGAACAGTCCGGCGATGAAGAGGCCGGCAGCGAGTCCGGCGACGAAGGTTATAATTTCCATAGGGAGGCTCCCGGTGCTGGTTTACGGTCTGTCTGCCTGGTAGAGCAGGGGGAATTGGCATGGGGTTTCTGGACATGGATGAAGCGGGGGCTTGGATTATGTATGGTGTTGGCGCTCGGATTCCCCTGGGTGGATGTCATGTGCTTCCCGAAATGCAAAAGCAGGTGAAGTATAAAATATGCGTTATATTTGAGCAATGAAAATACCATCCCGTACTCATGTTCATTTTGACCATTGATGGAGCCCTGACAGAAACATTCCGCTATCCATGGTATACTGTAACCCCTGAGACCTGTATCTTACACAGAGGTGCCAAAATTACACAAAGGAGGCTGTCATGAGCATAACCGGAATGATTCTCATGTGGGTATTCGCCGGGGTGGTTTTCGTAGTTTTAAACAGATGGGCCGAGGGTAAGGAAGGCGACCGCCGCACGGCATACTGGAAGAGGTTCGAGGACAAATAAGCCGGGAAAGCCTTCCCGGCGCGCTGTCTGACGGCAAAGGATGAATCGAAGCTGAACAGGTCGGCCGTCACCGATCTATGAATCTTTTTACCTCATTGATCGGGCTGGCGCCACCTGCAAGCTTGTCTGCCAGCACTTTACCGGTTCGCTGGTAATACTTGGCGAGCATCATGAAATTACTCAAGGAGTTTACCCCGATCACCTGTCTCTGTTGATTGAGCAAGGGGCCGCCGCTGTTGCCGGGCGCCGTCAGGATGCTCGATTCGAAAAAATCGAATCCCCTGCCGATGCCGTTGATCGCGTGCCGCCCTTTTACCCGGCCCGTTGTCACCATCCCTTCATTCTTCAGATCAAGAGGGGTTCCGACTGCAACAACGGCATCACCGGCCGTGACATTGTCCGAATTACCCATGGCCAGATACCGGCAGTTATGGCAATCGACCTTGAGTAAGGCCAGATCCCGCAGATTATCGATTTTCACCAATTCGGCACGCTTCTCAACCCCGTTCAGAAACCTCACGCTGGGCTTGTCGCCTGTACCGAAAATCACATGGGCATTGGTGATGAGATAGCCGTTGGGGCTGACCAGGAATCCGCTCCCATGCGCTTTGCTCCCCTTTACCGTCACGACGGCCGCCTTCGTGGCTGCCATGTCGACACTTGTATCCTTCATTGCGGCCCGATTTTGACCGAAGTGAATGTCCTTCATTGCGCCGTCCCACTGAGGGCGCACCATATTGAAAGTCGCTGCCAGATTCTCCCTGTTTTCTTCCATGATCTCGATGGAAGGGAGTGCGGTTGTCCGGACCATCCCGAATTCGAATTCGGCATAATCATGGGCATCGGTTTCCGTGTCCGTTACCAGGACATGGTTTGAAATCACCTGGGGAAATTTTTTCTGAACAAGGTGGGTTCCATCGGCATCCCAGGTAGTAACGCAGCCATCGCCCGGCTTTACGACCCGGCACTCTTCCTGGGCGTGGAGTGCGGTGGGCGGGAGGATAAATGAGCAGATGAAGGCGGTTCGGACCAATGTGCTACGGAGATTGAACATGGCAGACATGGACCCTCCCGGAACAGCGAAAATTGGTAAGGATTTGTTGATCGCTCGTGGCCTGGTAGGGAGATATATCCCGGATTTCAGGGCACCGGATTCAGAAAATGGATATCCCGCCGGGGAGCCGGGATATCGATCTTCCTGTCACGGAAATGTTCTATGACAGCCTGATAGATTGCAGCCTGCGCGGGGCCGAAATCCTCCACCTTCACCCATGGCCTGATCGCAAGGGCGATGGCTGATTCATTCAGGGCCGCTATGCCGACGACATGAGCGGGTTCTTTCAGGACAGCGGGGTTTCGTTGCAGGATATCATTCACGGTTGCGAGCGCCATGGTGATGTCCGTACTGTATGCCACGCCGACGGTCAGATCGAGTTGGCGGACATTGCCGTAGTTGTGGAGAATCTCCCCCACAATCTTCCTGTTGGGGACAATAACGCGGGAATTGTCCGCATGCAGCAGGGTGGTGGAGAAGAGGGCGATATCCGTAACCTGACCGTATACCCCGAGAAGTTCGATATATTCACCAATCAGGAATGGTTTTGAGAAAATGATCGTCAGCCCGGCCACAAGGTTGCCGAGAATCCCCTGCATGGCAAGGCTCGCACCGACCCCGGCCACGCCGATCCCGGCTATGAGCGGCGTGATCTGGACCCCGATCTGGCCGAGCGCCATGATCGCCACGAACCCGATGATGAGGAGCTTGATAACCTTGACGATGAGGCTGCTCACCGGCTCGTCAAAAGCCTTTGCCGTCAGCCAGCGATGCACGAGGTTGCCGACCCAGCGGGCAATGACGACACCTATGCCCATCAGGATAATAGCGATGAGGATCTGCATCCCGTGATCGACAAAATAGAAAATTATCTTTTCGGCCAATTCCGGCGATGCAGCCCCTGCTGCCTTTTTTGCAAGAATATTGTCTGCCATGTCGAACAGAATATCATGGAAGGGAATATTTGCAACGGATCGAGATCGAAAATTACCCGGGAACGCGGCGAAACAAGCCATCCGCGTGTCAGAGGTTCTCGCTCACCTGCTCGATGATTCTTTCGCAGACCTGTTCGTGTGTCATGCCGTCACATGTGATCGTGATGTCTGCGTATTTCATGTAGAGCGCCAGGCGCTCGTCAAACAGTTCGGCAAAGCTTTGGCCCGGCCGTATTGCCAGGCCACGCGTACTGAAATCAGGAATCCTTGACTCCAGCGTGGCCAGATTCGCATGGAGAAAAATGAGGATGCCATGTGTCTTGAGCCGGATCATGGCCCGGTCACTGTGGACCGCGCTGCCGCCCGTGGCAATGACGCTGTTACGGACGGAAAGGCCGAGCAGGATGCTTTCTTCAATCTTCAGGAGCACGGCGTACCCGTCCGTATCGACAATGTCCTGCAAGGTGCGGCCCTGTGACGTCTGGATGAGCACATCCGTATCCACGAAATCGCGTGTCGTCTTCTTGGCGAGGATCACGCCGACCGTACTCTTGCCAGCGCCCGGCATACCGATCAATACGAGGTTTTGCTGCGTTCGTGCCATTATTCCATCCGCTCTATGATTTTCTTGATCAAAGGATTGCTGAACAGTTTCATAAAACGGGGGTCATTGGTGAGGGTGTTGATATCCCTGGCGCTGATCGCTTGCATGAACGAGGGATCGTTAAGAAGGACCTGTAAATCAGGATCGTCCCGGAGCGCCGCTATCAGGGCCATGACCTGGGAATCGCTCAGCATCCTGTCTTGCAGCTTCTGAATCTGCTCTTCATTGATGCTGTCCGTATGACCGGATACGGCCGCCGCCCCGGCCAGGGCGGGGCCACCGGGAAGGCATAACAAGAGAAAGAGTATCATCCTCGTCACCAGGCGTTTCATACATTCACCTCGTCGTTTATTTGGTGGATAGGTCTTCATGGCTCACCTTTCCGAAACCGTGATGCATCGCGGTAAACGCAGCCGTGCATGATGAAGACAGGGGGCAATTATGTGCAACCTGCCCAGTGGAAGATAATACGGATGAATGAAAAAGGGTTAGCTAATTAGCTAACCCCCGAAGTTTTTTTCTGTTTGGTTTGACGCCTGACGGCCACGGCAGCGGGCGAGCGGATTTTGTCAGCCAGCTTCTGTGGCGGTTTCCTCTCCCTTGAAGCTTATCTCCTTGGTGCGTTGCATGGTCGACCGGCCATCGAACTTTCCGCCGTCGGCAATGCAGAGATGCGTCGAGAATATGTCGCCGCACACATTTCCCGTGCGTTGGATATCCACCCCCGCGCTGGCCCGGATATTTCCGACGATCCGGCCGCCAACAATCATCTGCCGCACCGTGGAGTCGCCGGTGACGCCCCCTTTTTCACCGATTATTACGCAGTCCGCGGCCAGAACCCCTTCAAAGCCGCCATCGATCCTGACGGTCCCCTTGGAGGTGATGTCGCCGCGGATGGTAGATTCCGGTCCGATAATTATCTCAAGGTCAGGCTGCTGTTTGCTGAAGAACATCTGTCTATCCCCCTGTATGCGTGAGGCCTGTTCTGTACCGAATCAACTCCGTACCGCCGCACAGCCAAGATAAAGCCGACTATCCTTTGCCGTTTCCGACCATGATACGTTCCTTTAGTTCTTTGCCGGTCTTGAAGAAAGGGGACTTTTTGGGTTTAACCATTACCAACTGGCCGGTTTTGGGGTTTCTGCCGCTCCGTCCCTCATATTCCCTCGCCTCGAAACTTCCAAAACCACGAATCTCGATCCTTCCTCCGGCAATCAATGTTTCTGTCATGTGGCCGAAGATGGTTCGAACAATCTCCTCTGCAATTGCATAAGCGATCCCCTGCTCCTTCGCAAGACGTTCCGCCAGATCTGATCGGGTCATGACTCACTCTCCGTTAATGTAGTTTATTCTGCGGTGGTGGAAACCACTAAAAAACAAAAAAACCTGCTATTTCTCTCGAAAAGGCAGGCGTAATCCGGTATTGCAACAGAGCAATACCTCGTTTACCGCTTCGATAACCCCTCTTCCCGGCCTGGGCAGGTGGCTTTGCGTCATCCGGTCCCCCGGATTTTGCCATTTCGGTGATATATATTTGATTTTATGTTCTTACAATTACAGTGAGCGGATTGTAATGTCAAGCGTGAATGTATAATTTATTCAAACCAAGGGCTCTGCCGAGGCCAGATATACATAGATCAGTTTCTTGATTTCTGCCAAGAGCACGCGTCGTGCCGTGGGTTTTTCCTGGCTGACCACGGCCACTCCTTTGAGGATCTGCAGGAGAATGGTCGCCATGACCTCGGATTTCGCCTTTGTCAGAGAGGGGATGACTTCCCGCAAAATGCCCGCCATACCATCAAGCATGGCTTCACGAAACCGTTGCCGCTTATCGTCGATGGCACCACGCGTATCCGCCAGACTGATGGCAAACCTGCGTTGCGACTGAAGCTCCAACCTGAAGTCGACGAATGCTCCGGCAATGCCGTCCAGCGTCATGCCCGGTGCCCGACTGCGCAGTTCGGCGAGCCCATCCAGAGCATAGTTCGCGTACTGAAGCAGCAATGCGTCGGCGAGCGCTTCCTTGGAAGGAAAGAAGCGGTAGAGCGAAGCGATCGCTGTCCCCGAACGGGCTGCAATCTCGGTCATGGTGGCGGCATCATAGCCCTTTTCCGTGAACACCTCGACCCCGGCTTCTATGATTGCGGCGACACGAATGTGCCCCCGTTGCCGTTTCGGCTCCCGTGCGACGGCGGAACGTGTTGTCGACATGTGGCGGGGTATCCTCCAATAAGAATTTGGGCGAGAGTCCGCGTATACTAACACCCCGCCGGCTTGAAGCCAAGGTTCTGGTTGCCCGTTCGATTCACCCCGCCAGGCCGGGCGCATTTGCGGGAGAAAGAACAAGGTGGTAAAGGAATATTGTTGACATATATGAGGACATCCTCTACTAATAGTTTTTAGAGGATGTCCTCACATATCAATGTTGAGGCGGCCTGAAACCAAGGTTCTGGTGCCTTCAACCCGTAAGAGAAATGCAATGACTTCACAGTGGATCATACTCGTCAGTCTTTCGGCCGGCCTTGGCTTCCTCCTGACATGGCTCGGTGTGCCGGCGGCCTTGCTGCTCGGCCCCATGGCGGCGGGAATCGCGCTCACCGCCAACGGCGGTAATGTTCAGATCCCCCGGCGCGCCAACGCTCTTGCCCAGGGGATCATTGGCTGCATGATCGCCAAAATGCTGTCGCTGATGATCTCCGGGAATGTCGTCAGTCATTGGCCCCTCTTTACCGCCGGCGTGGTATCGGTGATCGCGGCAAGCAGTTTTCTCGGGTGGCTGATGACCCGCATGGGGGTGTTGCCCGGCACCACGCTCGTGTGGGGGCTCAGTCCGGGTGCGGCAACGGTCATGACCCTCATGGCGGAGAATTACGGAGCCGATGCACAGTTGGTCGCCTTCATGCAATATCTGCGGGTCATACTGGTCGCGGCCATCGCCTCGGTGGTCGCAAGGGTGTTTGGCGCGGGTGCGCACCATGCGCCACACACCATTACCTGGTTCCCTGCCGTTGCCTGGGTGCCCCTGGCCGAGACGCTTGCCCTTGCGGTTGTGGGAACAATCATTGCCCGCCAACTGCGGCTTCGCGCCGGGGCGCTGTTGCTGCCGCTTGCCGGGGGCATCTTCCTGACCCACCACGGCTGGATGACGATCGAACTGCCGCGCTGGTTGCTGGCGGTCGGCTATGCGTTTGTCGGCTGGAGCATCGGTCTGCGTTTTACGCGGCCGCTGCTCATCCATGCGGCACAGGCGCTACCGCGCATTATCCTCTGCACGCTGGCCTTGATTGCGCTCTGCGGCGTCTTCGCCGCCCTGCTCGTCATTACCGCCGGCATTGACCCGTTGACCGCATATCTGGCCACGAGCCCCGGCGGCGCGGATTCGGTGGCGATCATCGCTGCATCCAGTAACGTTGATATCCCTTTTGTAATGGCAATGCAGTCGGTGCGCTGCATCGCCGTTCTGATCCTCGGGCCCGCCATAGCCAGGTTCATCGCCAGGCAGGCCGATGCCGCCCATGCCACTCCTTACCCATGAAAGGTGATTATATGGACTATGCTGCTATTTTCTTTGCCGGTGCCTTTCTCTGCAATTGCATCCCGCATCTGGTCTGCGGACTGCAAGGAACGCCGTTTCCCACGCCGTTCGCCACACCGAGAGGCGTGGGATATTCTCGCCCAATCGTGAATTTTCTCTGGGGCGCGCTCAATGTATTGCTCGGCGTTTGCATTCTTTCAAGCCATCCGGTGGTTATCGGGCCCAATCCGGACTTCGCGGCGCTGGTGATTGGCGTCCTGGCGTTGGGTACTCCACTGTCGCTCCATTTCGGCAAGGTTCAGCGGGACAGGCAGGCGAGATGAATTCGGCATCTTTGCCGATCATAGAGAAGCCCCGTCGCACAAAGATTCAGGCTGTAGCTAAGATTCACTTACGTTTGCGACGGTAATGAATGCCAAGCTTGTCCATACGTGCCCGCAGGGTATTCGGCTCCAAGCCGAGCAATTCGGCTGCGCCACCCGGCCCGTGAATCTTTCCCTTGGTCATTTTCAGAACGCTACTGATGTGCAAGGCCATTAATTCGTCGAGTTTCAGTGGGGCTGGCAGGCTGCTATCCTCCCCGGGATCAATGGCTTTACTATCATGGTCGGCAGGAAGCACGGAATCGAATAGCAGTTGCCCGCTCCGGTGCCGTATCAACTCCCTTTCGACCAGGTTCTCCACCTCACGGACATTACCGGGCCAGGCATAGTTCATGAGGCGTTGCAGGGCGCCCGGAGCAATGGCGGGCGGCGATACAATTCCCAACTCCATGCTTTTTCGCGCGATAAAATGGCGGGTCAGGGCCGGGATATCCTCTTTCCGTTGCCGGAGCGGGGGAATAATGATAGGGAAAACATTCAATCGAAACCAGAGATCTTCGCGGAACCGGTTTTCCAAAACCATGCTTTCCAGGTTGCGGTGGGTGGCGGCAATCACCCTGATATTCAATGGAATCGCTCTGCTGCCGCCGACCCGTTCGATTTCACGATGTTGGAGTACCCGTAGCAGACGAACCTGGGCCTGGGGAGGCAGTTCGCCAATCTCGTCCAGAAAGATGGTCCCGCCGTCAGCCCGTTCGAATCGGCCGCGTTTCTCGGTGACTGCTCCGGTAAACGCTCCCTTTTCGTGACCGAACAGCTCGCTGTCCATGAGGCTTTCCGGAATCGAACCGCAATTTACCTTGATGAAAGGCCCGTCCTTGCGGGGAGAGGCGAAATGAATCATATTGGCGATCACTTCCTTGCCCGTCCCCGTTTCCCCCAAAAGCAGCACCGAGTTCGTCAGCGGCGCCACCTGCCGAACCATCTCCATCACGTTGCGCAATCCCGAATTCCCGCCAATAATCTCGTCCCCTGCCTGGGAAGAGAGCTCCTTGTTCAGAAACCGGTTGTCGTCTAACAGAATATCCCTGTAGTTAAGAAGGCTTTCATGGGCCAGGGCATTGGCCAGGGCAATGGCAAAGGGCTCGGTTGCGGCGCTCAGAAGGTCGACATGGGAAGAATTATACATCCCCTTGCCCCATGCGCGAAGCGTCAACCCGCCCAGAAACTCGTTTCCGACCCAGAGCGGTATGAGGATTATCGAGTTTTCGTCGAGCTCGATATGGGGGGCCAATCCCCGAATTACTTCATCCCGGTCAGACCCCATAATGGTGGGAACACGAATTTCCCACGATCGCACCTTTGCCCAAAGGTCCTCAGGAAGCGCAATGATTTCGTTGGTAAGTTCCGCTTTATCGCCCGCTACCTGGGCGATTTTCCTCAGAGCGGCAAGTTTGGTGTCACGAATGATGAGACTGAGAATGTCCAACGGCATATGGCGCCGTAAATACTCAAATGCACTGCCAAGAGCGGTCTTTATCTGAAGACTGCTGCATATTCTGATCGTCACCTCCCTGAAGAATACGTTCTTGTCTATCATGCCACGTCTCCTGTTCCTGGTCCGAATACAATCCCGATACTAAAATATTTTGTAAATCCAAGACAAATTACCAAATAATTCGATGTGTATTATAAAATATTTTAGTAAAATTTTGACATTATTTACATCATATTGATATTAATTACGTTTATTTTTGGCATGCTACTGGCTAAAGGAATATTCGGCGGAAAATATCTCTACACAGTGGACACCATGGAAAACACCTCGCTTGTAACTATTGAGGCCGAAGACAGGATCCGGCACCACGAAGATGAGCTTCGCGCCATCATCGAGACGATTCCCGCCTTCATCGCGACCGCCCTCCCTGACGGTTCCGTTGATTTTGTCACTCCAAGCTGGTTGCATTATATGGGTCTTTCGAGGGAGCAATGGCTGAACTGGGGGTGGATGACCGTAGTCCATCCCGAAGACCTGGCACGGGTTGTGGGAAAATGGCGGACGGCCCTGGCTGATGGGGAACCGGTAGAGCAAACACTGCGCGTTCGGCAGGCCAACGGCGAATACCGGTGGATCCTGGGCCGCACCGTGCCGCTGCGCGACGAACAGGGAAACATAGTCAAGTGGTATGGGACGCTCGTCGACATCGAGGACATGAAGCATACTGAAGATCGTCTCCGCCGGACGCTCGACTCGGTCAAGAAATTGAGAGACCGTCTGTACAAAGAGAACATTTCGCTACGGGAAGAAATCAGCAAGGTATCGATGTTCGAGGAGATCGTGGGCGCCTCGCCGGTACTGAAAGCCGTGCTTGCGCATGTCACCAAGGTCGCGCCGACCGATTCCACGGTCTTCATCACCGGTGAAACCGGCACGGGGAAGGAGCTCGTCGCCCGGGCGATCCACAAACGATCCAGGCGGGCCTCACGTGCCTTTGTCAGCATCAATTGCGCGGCAATCCCCGCGTCGTTGATAGCCTCGGAATTATTCGGCCATGAGAAGGGAGCCTTCACGGGGGCCCACCAGCGGCGCCTCGGGCGCTTTGAACTGGCCGAAGGAGGGACAATCTTCCTGGATGAGATCGGGGAACTTCCGCTTGAAACCCAGGCCGTTCTCCTGCGCGTTCTGCAGGAAAACGAACTGGAGCGTGTGGGAGGCCATAAAACGATTCGGACCAATGTGCGGGTGATCGCCGCCACCAACCGTGACTTGAGCGATGCCATCACTGGCGGAACCTTTCGAATCGACCTGTTCTACCGGCTCAACGTGTTTCCCATCCACATGCCTTCTCTTCGGGAACGAAAAGAAGACATCCCCATGCTGGTCGAATACTTTGTTGACCGATACGCCTCCAAGCTGGGAAAGAAAATACGAAATACCGGCAAGAAGAGCCTGGAGCTGCTCCGGGCATACCACTGGCCGGGCAATATCCGGGAGTTGCAGAATGTGATTGAACGGTCGGTGATCCTCTGCGACTCAGGGGACTTTGCGGTCGACGGGAGTTGGCTCATTCCGGGGCCCGGCCAAACCCAGCCGGCGAACATGCGGTTCGCCGACAAACTGGTGACCCAGGAAAAGGGTCTGATCGAGGCGGCCCTGGCGGAATGCAGGGGCCGGGTGTCCGGACCGCTGGGAGCGGCCGCAAAGCTCGGGATTCCACCCTCGACTCTTGAGTCGAAAATCAAATCCCTCAACATAAGCAAACACCTCTTCAAAGCCCCCTAGCAACTCCAATCCATTGTCCCAAACCCTCTATTTTCACGAAATATCGCGAATTACCCATATTTCGCGATATTTCGATTCGTGTTATCAAGCATTTTCAATGAGTTACGATGGCATCGGAATTGCTAATAAAGCGTGACCAAAGTGGATAATCGTTTCGCGAGATAGCGAACGTCGGAAAAAACATCTCAACCTATTGCGCGGAACATTGATGAGTTACTTGCCGATTACTTGCTTCCACCTCCCCCCGGCTCTGCCGGGAGGAGACACACGCGCCAGCGGAGGGATTTGATGAGGCCGACCGTCTCTTTGTCCCTGCTCCTCGGGGTGTGCGTCCTCCTGGGCCGGCCGGGAGATTCCACGGGAGCCGAGGCATCACCGGCCGAAACGGCCGAGTCCATGCGGAACAGCCGCGATCTGCCCGAACGGCTGGCGCGTCAGGTGGCGCCCGCGGCGAGCACGCTGTGGAGCGCCCCGGACCTGAGCAGGTACCGGAGTGTGCTCAAGTCGGCCGAGCGCTCACCCATTGACCCGCAAAAGCGCTACGAACTGGTTGAACTGATCGACATGGCCCAGCGCACCAACCCTGAAACACGCGTTGCATGGGAGACGGCCCGCCAGGCCGCGATCGGCGTCGGACTCGTGGAAAGCAAGTATTACCCGGTTCTCGTGCTGGCGGCGCTTGGGGGCTATCAGAGCCAGGCAATTCCCGCGCCCCGGAATGTCGCGCCCGACGGTTTCTTTCGCTCGGACCTGGAACAGATTCTTCCCGCACTGAATCTGCGGTGGCTGCTTCTCGACTTCGGCCGCCGGGGGAACGCAATGGACGCGGCCAAAGAGCGTCTGCTCGCAGCCAACCTTGGTTTCAACCGCAAGCACCAGGAGATCGTCTTCCACGTCCAGCGTGCCTATTTTGCCCTTACCAGCCTGAAAGAAAAGATCGCCGTTGCCCGGAGCTCCCTTGATTCGGCCCGTGCCGTGCGGGAGGCGGCGGACGCCCGACTGAAGAACGGACTGGCGACCCTTCCCGAGGCCGCTCTTGCCCGGCAGCAGGAAGCACAGGCGGTTTTCGACCTGGAGGACGTGCTGGCCATGGAACGTGACGCCCAGGTGGCCTTGGCGGAAAGCGTCGGCATTCCGCCCACGACAGAGATCCGGGTCGCCGATTTCTCGTCGCTGCCGTCGCCGGCGGCACTGGAAGAGTCGGTGGACAAGGTTATCGACCAGGCGCTCGACAGGCGGCCGGACCTCATAGCCAAGGTGGCGGCCCTCCGCGGAAAGGAGGCTGAGGTGCGTCGCGCCCGCGCGGCCTATTTCCCGACCCTTTCCCTGGTGTCCAATGTCAATGTTCTTGCCGGCCGTGTCAAAATCACCGGCGGAACCCAGTCGACCGGGTGGTTCAACGCCGCCGAACCGAGTGGAGGCGCGGGACTGCTCTTCGAGTGGAACCTTTTCGAGGGGGGAGCAACCAGGCGGGAGGTGGAACTGGTGGAGGCCGAGCGCAGGGCCGCCGAAGACGAGGTGATTGCCGCCCGCGACCGGGCCATCAGAGAGGTCTGGAAGGCCTACACGGACGTTCGGCTTGCCGTCCGCAAGCTCGATGTCGCGGCGGCGCTGGCGGAGGCTTCCCGTCTGTCCTACGAGGCTACCCTGGAATCGTACCGTCAAGGTCTCGGGACGCTCATCGATTTATTGGCCGCTCGCCGCGAGTTGAGCCATGCACGTTTCGTCGAGCTGGACACCAAGCTCCAGCTCTATACCGCCTCGGCGGCGCTAGCCTTCAATACCGCCCCCGAGGCCAGGTGAGGTAGCAGCAATGGGACCCCAGATCAACGTTATCGGCTCGTTTTTTCCGTCCTGGATGCTGTGCGCCGCAATCGGGGCCGTGGCGGCCTTGCTTGCGCGGCAGCTCTTCGTCCGCACCGGGCTCGATCCTTACCTGGGTCCGCGTAGCCTGGTCTATACGAGTCTCGGCATTCTCGTCACCCTCCTGCTCTGGGTGGCTTTTTTCAGAGGGTAACGCCATGAGTGTCGAAAACGTTCCAACAGACCCGAAAGCCCGTCGTCTCCTTGGTCGGCTGCTGGGTGCGGCGATTGTGGGAGCCGCGGTCATAGCCGTGGCCGTGGCGCTGCTCCAGTGGGAGAAGAGGCCTCAGACGGATGATGCCACGGTAAGGGCCAACTTCGTGGGAATGGCCCCGCAGGTCAGCGGCCGCATCATCGAGATCCACGTGCGCGACAACCAACTGGTTCGGGAGGGGGATCTTCTCTTTGTGATCGACCCGCGGCCCTATGAGATCGCGCTGGAAAAAGCCCGGGCCGCGCTCGCCCTCACGCGCAAGGAGGTGGAAGGCCTCAAGAAAGGCGCTGTCACCGCCGTGGCCGCCGTCTCCCGGGCAGAGGCCCAGGTCGATGCATCCAAGGCCGACGTCAGGCGCCGGGAGATGGATCCGGTGGCCGCCGACGCCGAGATCGCCCGGCTCGAAGCCCAGTTCCGGCATGCCGATGAGCATTTGAAGCGCCTCGAACCGCTGCTGCCGAAGCAGTTCGTCACGGCGGACCGTGTGGAGGAAGCCGGGACGCAGCGGGCGGCGGCCCTCGCGGCGCTCGATCAGGCGCGGGCGCACAAAAATGCCGCCGTGGCAACCCTGGCATCGACACGCGCACAGCATACCGCCACCGAGGCGGCCCTTCGACAGGCCCGCAGCGAAAGCTCCCGCGCCGAGGACGCCATCGGCCAGGTCGACGGCACGAACGCCAGGGTGGCCGCGGCCGCGGCGGCCGTGCACGCGGCGGAGCTTGATCTGAGCTACTGCCGCGTCCGTGCGCCATTCACCGGTCTCGTCGTCAACATGAACATTTCCACAGGGGCGTTCGCCCGGGCCGGCGCGGAGATGTTCACCCTGGTGGATACCACCACCTGGTACGTCGTTGCCAACTTCCGGGAAACCCAGCTCCGTCACATCCCCGCCGGGGCGCCGGTGGACCTCTATCTGCAGTCACAGCCCGGAAAGCACTTCCGGGGCAGCGTGGTCGGACTTGGCTGGGCCGTGCTGCCGGAGAACGGAACAAGCGTCAACGGCCTGCCACGTGTGGAGCGTTCCCTCGACTGGATCCGCCTCGCGGCGCGCTTTCCCGTGCGCATCAAGATCGACAAACCGGACGACTCCTTCCGCCTGGGCGCCTCGGCCGTGGCAACCGTGAACGCCAACGGACGATGAGCCCTTCCGCCCTCCTGGATGTTCTCCGCCGCGAACTCACCCCGACCCCCGGAAGAGGGAGCGCCACCCTCCGGCTGACCATCGCCTGCCTTGCGGCCACGATTCCGATCATGATGCACCGGATCCCGCACGCCCTGATCGTCATGATCGTCATGTACCTGATCACCCAGGAAGACACGGTGGCAACGCTCGTGGGATCGGTCATGGGTATCGCGGGAACGACCATCGGCATGGGGCTGGCCCTCCTCGCCCTGGAACTGTCCCTCGACATCCCGTGGCTCCGTATCTGCTTTCTGGCACTGTTCCTCTTTGGGGGACTCTTCCTCAAGCGGGTCCTGACGATCGGCGCCCTGGGCTCTGCCATCGGTCTTCCGGCGGCCCTTGTCATGATAATTCCGGATGTATTTCCACCGTACCCGGAGGCGCAGGTCGAGTTCATGCTCTGGATATGGTGGTGCGCGGTGCTCGGACTCTCCGTGAACCTCGCCGTGCAGTTCCTGCTGTCTCCGGGAGACCCCCTGGCACTTCTGAAACGAGAACTTGACACCCGGCTCGAGGCGGTTGCGCAGACGCTTCGGCATGTGGCCTTCAGCAACGGGAAAGAGCCGGAAAGCGTCTCACTGAGATCTCTTTCAATCGCCGGCATGTCCAGGCCGCTCGCACTGCTGAAGACCGCGGCCATGATCCGCCCGTGGGTGCGCAGGCACCGCGAGGGGCTCGCCACGATCATAACGCTCGTGGACCGGCTGGTGACGGCTGCCGTGGCGCTGGAAACGGTCGCGGATGTCTCTGCCGGAAGGATTCAACGGGAGCGGTTCATCCGTCTGGCCGACGGGTGCGATCGGACGCGGCGGGCATTCGAAGAGCTGCACTTGCCGGAGCCCGGCACATGGGTGACTCTCGCCGACGAGCGGGGAACCGGGCTGGCCTCACTTCTCATGGATATGGAACGGACACTGGACCAGATCGCCCTGGCCACGCCGCGCACCTTCGGTGAGTCCGGCCGATCCGAGCCCGCCTCACTTGAAAAACGGAGCCTTTTCCTGCCGGATGCGTTCGACAATCCCGAGTATGTCCGTTTTGCCGTCAAGGGCGCACTGGCGGCGCTGATCTGCTACGTTTGCTTTATCGGCTTCGATTATCCGGGCATCTACACCTCGGTAATCACGTGCTTCGTCGTATCGCTGTCGACCATCGGCGCCAGCAACCAGAAGGGGGTTCTCCGCTTCGGCGGCGCCGCCGTCGGCGGTGGCATGGGGCTCATCGCCCTGGTGTTCCTGTTTCCCCAGGTGGACACCATCGGCGGCTTCTGGCTTGTCTTCGGTGCGGGTACCGCTGTGGCCGCATGGGTCAATTTCGGCACCCCCCGCATCTCCTACGGCGGCTACCAGGTCGGCCTCGCCTTCTACAAGGCCACACTTCAGGGCTTTGGTCCGGCCAGCAGCGCCACCGTGGTCCGCGACCGCCTGATCGGCGTTCTGTTCGGGCTCATCGTGTTCGGCATCGTCGAGCACGTGTTGTGGCCTGTCCGCGCGGCGGACCGGATGCGCGAGCGGCTGGCGGATCTGCTCCGCTCGCTGTCGGGGCTGTCGCTCGCCTGCACGGGGGCGGGAGCCACCGGTCAGGCAGATGTTGACGCGCTCCGGAGTCTCATTTCCCAGCAGGTGGCGGACGTGCAGGGGTTCATCGAATCGACGAAGTTTGAGCCCGGCACAACGGATTCGGGACAAATTGAGCGGATAACCGGCGATGCCCAGAGCGTTTTCCTCATAGTGCTCGCGATTGCCCGCGACGAACAGGGCCGGGCCACACTGCCCGCCGCCGTTCTGGCAGCGATGCGCCGGCTCGATTCGGAGGTGGCCGCGGCGCTCGCCGTGGTGGCGGGACTCCTGCGGAATCGGGGGGAAGTTGCGCCGCCCGTGACTGTCGATGCCGCGATGGATGCGGTCGAAACCGCCGCCTCCACATGCGCGGAACTGTCCGGCGCCCAGGTCGAAGCATGCCGGGGGCGACTTGCCCTTTACCGCGAACTCGTGACAGCAATCAAGCGGCTTGCACTCGGCGCTCCGAGCGACTCTCCCGGCTTCATGGCCGATTCCTTCCCGTGCTTCCGCTCTGTTGCGAAGGGCACGCCTATTTCCCCAGGAGCTTCTTGAACTGACCAATCTTTTCCTGGACTTTGCCGGCTATTTTTTCACCGATACCTTTTGCCTCCAGCGTCGGATTATTGCTTAGTTTTCCGGCTGACTCCCTAACCGCGCCCTTGACTTCGTGAAATGCCCCTTCCACCCGGTCCTTTGTACTTGATTTCATGGTAATTCTCCTTTTGGATTTCGATTTGACCGCAACCGGAAATAGAGAGGTATTCCATCCCCGGTTGAGCCGCGCTTGTTGTCATGTGCCCATACATACCGGGCCACGTGTCCATGAATGCCGGGGTGTTCATGATGGTACCTCATTCAGGTGCGAGGGATTGGGGAACGCTCGGAACCCGAATCCTATCCGGGCGGTCGTGATAAACCCGTCCAGCTTGTTATATGCAGATCACTGTCTGCTCGAATCCATCGGAAAGCCCGATCACGCCGGCGTACTGCCCTTGGGTTGCAGTCCGAACAGCCGGAATGCCGTATGAGCGGCATGGCGTCCCTGACCGCAGTTGGTCCGGTACAGGGCCTCGAGCTCATTGCGTGTACTTTCGATGATCTTCCCCGGCATTCCCGGCAGATACTTGCCGACATAGAGTGCGTTGGCCCTGCTGAATTGCACGAGCGCCGCGGCATGGTTGCCGAGGGACAACAGTCTGAGTCCTTCTATGACGGTGTCGTGAAACTCCAGGGCATCCACATGGATGCGCTGATGGTCGATTCTTATGCCATCGAGTCCCACGAGGATGGGGTTGAAGCCCAGTTCTTCGAGCAGGAAGCCGATAAGAGGGCGGATACAGGTCTCCTCCAGTCGCCGCCTGTTGGCCGGTGTCACCGCCACACCCCACAGGGAGCGGCAGATCCGGTCCCAGGTGAAATAGATGTCCAGCGGCGAAAGCAGGGAACAGAAAAACACCTTTACCGTTTCATTCGGCCACTGGGTGACCACGGGTTTGCCATCGACAAACATGCCGAAGCGGCCCAGCGTCTGGATATCCATAATGATGTCGGGTATATTCATGGAACTCCCCGCGAACAGATATCTGCTTGATCCATTCAGAAAGCACGTCAGTGCCCCACGTAGGGCCTGGCAGGAACAGCGCAACTAACGTGCCAGAGGATGGCTGCGGATGATGAGGTGGTAACATCTTGATTGTATGGATAAATTTAAAATGCTACAGGCCCGGTGGAAGGAAAGGCGTCAACGGAAGCCGCCATGTTTAACATAACTGCCATATATGGTGGACGACCATGGCGAGGCGCATGGGGGGGCTGCGTCAGGACGGTTTTATGACCCCGTCGCCGGGGCCTATCCCGATCCAGTCGATCTTTTCCGCGACCGTTCTGAAGTGGAACCCGTAGACGGCATAGGTTATGGCCAGGGGGAAGAGCCGCGGCCGCCGTGTGAGAGACCAGAAGAAGAGATTCCAGAAGTGCACTCTCTCCTTGCCCAGAATCCCCAGGAACAGGATCGATTTGAAGAGCGCACCCACGTATCCCGGCTGGAGGTGGAATTTTCCCAGGTGCAGCGGCCGGTACTCCCTGAGGAGGCGGATCACCCGCCTATAGTAGTTTTTGGGTGAGTAGATGGTGTCGAGGATGGTCCGGTAACCACCGATGAGCGTTGTCTGCTCCATTCGGGGGACGAAGTTGAGGTCCATGATCGTATTGCTGCCGGAGCCTTCCCCGAGCAGTCTCCCTTCCCGCTCCAGGCGCTGGTACAGCCGGGTGCCGCGCATGGCGGAAAGTACCCCGACCATGGCGGTGACGATGCCGCTCTCCTGGATAAAACGGATCTGCCGATCGAAGATCGCCGGCGGGTCGCTGTCGAAGCCCACGATGAATCCCCCGTGCACCTGCAGGCCCGCCCGCTGGATGCCCTTTACCGAGGCCAGCAGGTCCCGGTTCCTGTTCTGCACCTTGCCGCTTTCCGCATGGCCGTCCTCGTGCGGGGTCTCGATGCCGATAAAGACCTCTTCGAATCCGGCCCTGACCATCAGTTCCATGAGGCTGCCGTCGTCGGCCAGATCGATGGACGCCTCGGTGTAAAAGTAGAACGGGCGCCCCCGTTTCTCCATCCAGTCGATAATGCCGGGAAGAACCTCCCGCTTCAGCTTTCCCCGGTCGCCGATGAAGTTGTCGTCAACAAAGAAGATCGCGCCGCGCCATCCCCGCACATACAGGCTCTCCAGCTCCGCCGTCAGTTGCGCGAGCCCCTTGGTGCGCGGCGTGCGCCCGAACAATACCGTTATGTCGCAGAACTCGCAGTCAAAGGGACATCCCCGTGAATACTGGATGTTCATGGCGGCATAGGCGCTCACATCGATCAACTCCCAGAGCGGGACCGGACTGTTCCCCAGGTCGGTCCGTTGGTCGTCGGTGTACAGATGCCGGGCCTCGCCGTTTTCCAGGTCGGCCAGAAACCGGGGCAGGGTGAGTTCCCCCTCGCCCGTCACCACGTGGTCCACTTCGGGGAAATCCTGGTGGTACGTGGTAAACAGGGGGCCTCCGGCAACGATTCTGACCCCCAGCCGCCGGCAGCGTGCGATGACCTCCTGCGCCGATTCGCGCTGGATGGCCATGGCGCTGATAAAGACATAATCCGACCACCTCAGGTCATCATCGGTGAGGGGGCGGACATTCATATCCACGAGCCGCTTTTCCCATTCGGCCGGGAGCATGGCCGCCACGGTCAGAAGGCCCAGCGGCGGGAAGCTCGCCTTCCTGCCGATGAATTTCATGGCGTGGCGGAAACTCCAGAAGGTGTCGGGATAGTGCGGATATACAAGCAGGATCTTCATGCGGATGCTCCCCTGTCGCCATGACGGCATAACCTGCGTGCGGCAAACCTATGTGGCGTTTCCCGCAAAAAACGAATCGCAACTAACGTGCCGGAGAGGATGCGCGGATGCTGAACGTACAACCGGTTGATCGTGAAGGGTATAAAGATGCGTGGGGAGGGCCGGGTGGAGGGAACATTATCCACGGAATCCGTCATGTTTGACATAACCGCCATATATGACGGAGGGCGGTTATGGTTCGGAGGTGCGGGTCGAGGGGGTGAGACGCACTGCCATCAGTGGCGAACGATGCCGTACTTCCGCATCCGGGCGCGCAGCGTGCTGGCGTTGAGGCCAAGGATTACCGCGGCCCCGTTTTTCCCCTCGATGCGCCAACCGGTTTTCTGGAGCACCTGGATAATGTGGTCGTGCTCCAGCTCGGCAAGCGCCTTGACGCTCTGCCCTGACGGCTCCTCCGGCTTTCGGAGCGCATCCAGCCGGTCGGATACCTGGAGTGTGGTTCCCTGGCTGGTGATTATCGCCCGCTCGATGACACTTTCCAGCTCCCGCACGTTGCCGGGCCAGTGGTATTCCTGCAGGATGTTTACGGTGCCTTTTGACACGGTCGTGATATTCCTGCCGATTTTCTTGTTGAACTTGGCCACGAAATGCTGAACGAGCAGCGGGATGTCTTCCTTGCGTTCCCGGAGTGGCGGCATGGTGATGGGGAAGACATTGAGCCGGTAAAACAGATCTTCGCGGAACCTGCCGTTCTTGATCTCCTCTTCCAGATTCCGGTTGGTTGCCGCGATGATCCGCACATCGATCTTTATGGTGCGGGGACTGCCCAGCCGCTCGAACTCGCCGTCCTGAATGACCCGGAGCAGCTTGCACTGCAACTCCATCGGCAACTCGCCGATCTCGTCGAGAAATATGGTGCCGCCGTTGGCCAGTTCAAAGCGCCCGATCTGCTGGGTATCCGATCCGGTGAACGCCCCCTTTTCCCGCCCGAAGAGTTCGCTTTCCACCAGGGACGCGGGCAGGGTCGTACAATTGACCGTTATCAGCGGCCGATCCTTGCGGGTGCTGCTTCTGTGGATGGCGCGGGCGATCACGCCCTTGCCGGTGCCGGTCTCTCCAAGGAGCAGAACGGTCGCGGTCATGGGCGCTACCTGCTTGACCCGCAGGAAGATGTGCGAGAGGACACTACTTTGCCCGATGACTTCGCCGAAGTTGTACTGCTGGGCAACCTCTTGTTGCAGATAGGTGTTCTCCGCCTGGAGTTGGTCCTTCAGCCGTTTTATTTCCGCATACGCGCCCTTGAGCGATTCTTCAGCCTTTTTGCGCTCTTCTATTTCCTGCGTGAGATGCGCGTTTGCGCCGGCCAGCTCTCCCGTCCGCTCCCAGACCCGCAATTCCAACTCGTCGTGGGCTTTCCGCAATTTCTCCTCGGCCTGTATGCGTTCCCCTATTTCGCGTTGCAGGCTGGCGCTCGCCTCCTCGGTTTCATGACGCGCCGAGACCGCGTCTTCCATGATGTTGAGGGCGGCCCGGCGGGAATCGTTCAGCAGGGCGTTGGCCGTCTGCAGTTCGGCCCGGCTTTCCTCCAGGGCCTGCTGTTGCTCGCGCATGACGCGGATCGAGTTGGCTTGCGCCTCCAGTTCGGTCAGGTCCGTGGCTACCAGGCAGATGCTGGTGAGATCGTCGGCCGTGAGCAGGCTGGCCGCGATCTGCGTGGATACCGCGGCGCCGCCGGCGGCCTGCAGGGTGAGGCACCGTTGCACGGGCCCGGCCTGGGCCTTGGCCAGGAGCCTCCGCAGCCCGTGGTGCTGGGCCGGCGCGAAAAAAGCGGTCAGCTTTTTGCCGATGGTGTTCGACATGGGGGTCTTCACCAGGTCGCAAAAACGCCGGTTGCAGAAGAGTATCGTACCGTCCAGGTCCACCGTCAGGGCTGCCTCGTTCATGGTCTCCACGATGAGCCGGTACGTCCGCTCGGCGCCGGTGAGGGAGAAAACGCGGTCTCCCTGGGGGCCGGTCATTACCAGGGCGTCCACGTCGCCGCTGCGGATGGCGTCAAGGGTCTGGTCGGCCTCGTCGAGCCGGCCGCGGAGCCGTTCGATCTCCCCGAGCAACTCCCGCGTGGTGCGCGGTGCTTCGTCCGCTGTAACGCTCATGTTACTTGCTCCTCAAATCCAGGCCGACCAGGACCTTGTCCTTGTCAGCCATGTTGCCGATGATCTTACGCAACGGGAGCGGCAGTTTCTTGATCAGGGTGGGTGCGGCGATGATCTGCTCCCCCTTGGCCAGGACCGGGTGCTGGTAGATGTCGATCACCTCCAGGCTGTAGCGGCCCGCCAGGTGTTCCTCGCAGATGGTGGTGACGGTGCGGATGGCCTCCTGGGAGCGCGTGGTGAGCCCGGCCACATAGAGTCGCAGGGTATAGATCTGGCCCCCGATGTCCCGGCTCGCGGCTTCCAGGGCCTCAAGCGCCGTTTGGGCACGTTTCGTTGTCATGGAAGGTTCCTTTTCGCTCACCGCGGCCGCAGGTCCAGGCCAACGAGGACCCGCTCCTCGTTGGAAAGATCGCCGATGATTTTTTTCATGGGAGGTGGCAGCTTGCGCACCAGGGTCGGCACGGCGAGAATCTGGTCGCCGGCGGCGAGTTTCGGGTTTTCCAGCAGATCGATGATTTCGATCTCGTAGTAGCCGGCCAGATGCTCCTCGCACAACCTTTTCAGGTTGTCGAAGGCCGCGACCGCGCGCGCGGTCATGCCCGCCACGTAGAGCCTCAACTGCCAGAATTCCGGTGTCTGGGAAGGGGGAACGGTGTCTGGTCTGGTCTTTTTTGGCATACGTGGTCTCCTGTATTCGTTCCCCCCCTTTTTCAAAGGGGGACTTGTCACGTGAGCGCTGGTAGCGGAAGATCAGCGCTCATCAGTGGTTACCCTCAATCGACCTGGCGGGCGCTGGCCAGGTCGGCGCGGTTGCGGGTGGCGGTTTCCAGGCGGCTCCGTTCGTCGCCGGTGAGTGAATCCAGGTCCTCCGCCAGCAGTGCGGCCTTGTGCTGCAACGCCCCTATCCGGGCCTGGACCTGCGCCTTTTCCTGCTCCAGGTCACGCTGGCGACGCGTGGCGTCCCGGTGCCGGGCCTCGGCCACGGCCTCATCCTGCGCCTCCTGGATCAGCCGGGCCGAGCCGGTCAGGACCGTTCCGGCGCCGATGTACACGTCGGTGAGCTGGACCCCCTTGTCGGAAAGCATGAACTCGCGCACCTGGCTGGAGTGGGCCATGCCGCGGCTCTTGAGGACGAACAGCAGGCGGTTGCGCTCGCCCGAGGGGGTCTCGGTATTTCGCAGCAGCACCCAGGTGTCCATCAGCGACGAGACCCCCGGATCGGTCTGCTCCTGCGGGCCGCCCCCTTCGGTGAGACTGGTGAACAGGGTCGTGATGCTCTGGTTTTTGCAGAAATCGACCACCTGCGTCAGCATCGCCTTGGTCTCTTCGGCACTGCCGACGGCCGACAGGTTGGTGACCGGGTCGATGACGACGACGGCGGGCCGGAACTCCCTGGCGAGCTTTATCATGCTGCCCAGGTGCTGTTCCAGGCCGCAGAGCGTGGAGCGCACGGCGTGAAAGCGCAGGAGCCCCTTCCCGGTCCATTGGTCCAGGTCGAAACCGACGGAGGCCATGTTACGGCAGATCTGCGCCGGCGCCTCCTCGAAGGCGACGTAGAGGCAGCGCTCTCCCCGGCGGCAGGCGGCATCCGCAAAGGCGGCGGCCAGGCTGCTCTTTCCCGTGCCCGCGGTCCCGGAAACCAGGACGCTGCTGCCGCTGTAATAGCCCTTGCCCCCCAGCATGGCGTCCAGCCGGTCGATGCCGGTGGAGACGCGCTCGGTGGAGACCGGGTAGTCGAACCCCAGGGAACTGATGGGAAGCACGCTCAGGCCATGCTCGTCGATCATGGTCGGGTATTCGTTGGTCCCGTGGGACGAGCCGCGGTACTTGACGATCCGCAACAGCCGCGTTCCGACCCGGTTCACCACCCGATGGTTCAGGAAGATCACGCAGTCGCTGACGTATTCCTCAAGGCCGTAGCGGGTAAGCTCGTTTTTTCCCTGTTCGCCGGTGATGACGGTGGTAACCCCCCGGTCTTTCAGCCAGCGGAAGAGCCGGCGCAGCTCGGCGCGCAGGATCGCCTCATTGGGGAGCCCGGCAAAGAGCGCCTCGAGCGAGTCGATGCCGACGCGCTTCGCGCCGGTTTCCACGATCATGCTGTCAAGGCGCACAAAGAGCCCTTCCAGGTCGTATTCGCCGGTCTCCTCGATCTCGGACCGCTCTACGTGGACATAATCCATCGCCAGTTTCCCGCCGTGGATCAACTCCTCCAGGTCGAAGCCGAGGGAAGCGACGTTGCTGGCCAACTCTTCGGTGGTCTCCTCGAACGACATGAAGACCCCCGGTTCGTCGAATTCCCGGATGCCGCGGACGATGAATTCCAGGGCCAGGAGCGTCTTGCCGCACCCCGTGCCGCCGCACACCAGCGTGGTCCTCCCGCGCGGCAGCCCGCCACTGGTGATGTCGTCCAGCCCGCGGATGCCGGTGGGGCATTTTTCAAGTGTCATGATGTTCGTTTCAGGCGGCATGGTCATGTTCCTTTCGGTCAGGGGCAGCGGTGTCCGGTCAGGTTTTTGCAGCACGCCAAAAGCCCCCTCATCCGCCCCTTCGGGGCACCTTCTCCCTTGGGGAGAAGGGTTACTCTTTTTCGAAGTCGAGCGGATAGCGCGGCGGCTGGCCGGACTGAACGCAGAGTTCGTTGATTTCCTTCTTAAATTCGATCATGCGGAGTTCGCGCCCCACCGAGGCGCTGTTGAAGCGGGCCAATTCCTCGTTGCGGACGCGCAACGACTCCTCCACCCGCTTGCGCTCGGTGATGTCGATGACCGCAACGTGGATCTCCCACCCGGAGTTGCCGGCCATGGCATCGATCTGCACGATGCGCGGAAGAGTCTCGCCCTCTTTGTTGAGGAGTGTCACTTCGCATGATTCCTTGTCCTGCCCAGCAAAAACAGTGCCGAGAAAGGCGGTGAAGGCGGGAAGGTCTTCATCTGCGACGAAAAGTCCGAAACGCCGGCCGATCAGCCGGGAGCGCTCGACTCCCAGGAGGCCGGCCCCGGAGAGGTTCACGTCCATGATGGTGCTGTGGAGGTCGAAGGTGAAGTAGCCGACCGGGGCGAAGTCGTACAGGTCGATGTACTTGTCCAATGCCTTTTCAAGTTCGTCCCTGGTCAGGCGGAGCTCGGCATTCTGCATCTCCAGTTCGATCTCGTGGACCTGCAGTTCGTGGAGGAGCCGTTGCGCCTCGTTCTCCATCGGGGGAGGGTGCGCCCCAGGCCCTTTTGCGCTCAGCCGTTCTTCCGCACGCCGGCGCAGTTGTGTCGCTGCCGTGGCCAGGTCCTTGTCGTTGTCGATACCCATGGCTACCCCTTTGATTCAAGAAACATATTTTTTCTCCTGAGTTGCGCTGGTTTTCCGTCAACAGCGCTCACGTGACAAGTCCTCCTTTGAAAAAGGGGGATTTGCCTGTAACGGCGCACCTTCAAATCCCCCCTGACCCCCCTTTTTAAAAGGGGGGGACGCTTGACGGAAGATCAGCGCTATTCAGATTTTTTCTTCAACCGTGCGATCTCTGACCGCAGTTCCACCTCCAGCGCCTTGGTCTCGGTGATGTTCGAAAAGGTGATCACCACGCCGTTGATGACGTCATCCATGGTGCGGGAGGGCATGCTGCGAACCGGGAAGCAGCGCCCGTCCGCCGTGGTG
>JAATGX010000044.1 GCA_015688915.1 Desulfuromonadales bacterium | reverse complement strand
GTTCGGGGCGTGCATCCTTCTCCTTTTACCTCGGAGGAGCAGATGACGCAGGTCGGCGAACGGTTGATGGCGGAGCTGACGGCACAAAGGGTGACCACTCCGGAAGTACTGAAGGAGTTTGCGTGAGGCCTCCGGGCCGCACGCGCCAATGGTGATGTCGGTCAAAGGAAGGCTGCGTACCTTCGCGCCGAATGGCGCGGATGTGTGAAGGCGATATGGCGCGGTCCCCAGCCGCCGCCGGAAAGGAGGTGCTTGCCATGTTACGGAAACGTTATCAACTGCGGGCCATAGCCCACTGCAAGGAAGGCTGTTGACTCCGGTCCCGGGCATGACCTTAAACTGCCCATTTTGTTGCCGTTGATCCGCCGAACCTATCCTCTCCCTCTCACCCGTTGAATCCCTCCCGCAAATCCCCGTTGAAGGTATCGCTCATTGACGCGGCCGCCGGTCTATTGTCATCCTTCCTGGCGGGAAAACGGCCGAAAGCGGCTGTCCCGCGCCACCACCCGAAAAGCACATGCCTCGACCAGAAGTCCCAGGTACGCCCCGGCGATCACATCGCTGAGGAAATGGTAATTGGTTGCGATCAGAGCCAGTGCCAACAGCAGCAGTATCGCCAGATATGGCGGACGATAGCGTGGGTGAAGACGCCACAAAACGGCGATCAGGGCCGCAAAGACCGCCATGTGCCCGGAAGGAAACCCGGAATAGCGATCATCTCCGCTGAACCAGTGGAAGCCATACTCCGTGGGCGCGAGCAGCCATTCCCTGGTGTTGATCCTGCCGAAGACGTACTTCGTGACCGATTTTGCAATGAAGGAGATGGGTGCGGCCATCGCGAGCGTTTTACAGGTAAGGGTGGCCGCGTTGATCTCGCCGCGGGACATCCGGTATCTGAACAGCACATAGGCGCCGATCGTAATGGATACGACCAGGATGAGCAGGGCGTCGGGAATCGAGGCGGTATGCTGGGACCAGCCTTTGTTGACGAAAAGCCAGCGTTGGACGGCCAGCGAAATGGCGATGTCAAACTGGCGGATGCAGAGGTACGTTACCAGGGCGACCGGAAACAGGGACAGGAGGAGGGCGGTTTCGTACCGCAAGCGGCTCTGAGCTGGTCGGATGGTGTGGTGCGGCGATGGTTGAACCATGACGTGAACCTTGCCCGTCGCCATACGGCGGCAGCGAAATGTGTTACAAAAGTCCCCGCTCCACGAAACTCAGGTACTCCCCGTCCCCGACAATGATGTGGTCGAGCACCCGGATCCCCATGAGCTCGCCGGCCTCCCGCAGACGGCGGGTGATGGCGATATCCTCCGAGCTGGGGGCCGGGTCGCCGGTGGGGTGGTTGTGGACCAGGATCACGGCCGCCGCCGATTCCCTGACCGCCGGGCTGAAGACTTCGCGGGGGTGGACCAGGCTCTGGTTGAGGGAGCCTTCCGAGATCTGCACGCGGCGGGTGATGCGGTTCTTGCCGTCCAGGAGCAGGGCCAGGAAGTATTCCTTCCTGCTGTCGCGAAACTCGTGGTGGAAATAGTCGAATACCTGGCGGGGTGAGGTGAATCGGTCCAGGTGTTCGAGCTTTCTGCCCTGGAAACGGTTGGCCAGGGCAAAGGCCGCCTTGAGGCCGGCCGCCTTCGCCAGCCCCACCCCCTTGATGGCGGTGATCTCAGCGATATCCGCCCCGGCCAGCTCCCGCAGGTTGCCGCCGAAGCGGCTGATCAACTGGCGCCCCAGGTCGATGGCGCTCTGCCCGGTCACCGGGTCGCCGCTGCGGATGATCAGCGCCAGCAATTCGGCGTCGCTCAGTCCGCTTGCGCCTCGTTTGAGCATCTTTTCCCGAGGCCGTTCGTCCTTGGGCCACTCTCGAATGCCGCCGGCCATGGCTGCCTCCCGGTTATTCCCCCCTTAGTAAAAGGAGAAAGAAAAATTCCTATCCCCCGAATCCCGCCAGGATGGCCGCAATCAGTGCCCCGCCAACGATTACGCGGTACCAGACGAACGGCAAAAGGCTTTGTTTCTGCACGAGGCGCAGCAGGAAGGCCACGCTGATGTAGCCGATCACCGCCGAGACCGCGATGCCCACCAGCATGGGGATTCCCTCGCCCGCCGGGATGCCGTGCTTCGAGATTTCCAGGATCTTGAGCAGCGCGGCGCCGGCCACGATGGGAAGCGACATGAGAAACGAGAACCGGGCGGACGCCTCCCGGGTGAAGCCGAGCATCAGCCCGGCGGTGATGGTGATGCCCGAGCGGGATACGCCGGGGAGCAGGGCCAGGCATTGGAACAGGCCGATCAGCAGGGCGCCGGCCGGCTTCACGTCTTCCAGGCCGCGCTGCCGGCGGCTGAACCGGTCAGCCGCTCCCAGGATCAGCCCGAAGACGATCAGGAACGAGGCGATCAGCAGCGGTTTCGACCGGAAGATATCTTCAATCGGGTGTTCGAACAACTTGCCCACAATGGCGGCCGGGACGGTGGCGGCGATGATCAGGAACGGCAGCCGCTTGGCCTGGGTATCCAAAGACCTGTCGGACAAGGCCGCGAAAAAGGAGGTCGCCAGTTCGATCACATCCCGCCGGAAATAGGCCGCAAGGGCGAGAAAGGTCCCCAGGTGCAGGGCCACGTCAAAGGTCAGCCCGGATTCGGGCCATTTCAGCAGCCAGGGGACCAGGATCAGGTGGGCGGAGCTGCTGATGGGCAGCACCTCGGAAAAGCCCTGCAGGGCGCCGAGAACGATGGCGTGAAGCAGATTCATTGCGGTCTCCTTGTGAGTGTGGCTGGCCAGATTACCGCAAGACGCCGTCAAAGGCAACTGTACAGGTAATACGGTTACATATTCGTTACAGTTGTGTGACTTTTGTGTGGGAAGGCGATCGAAAGTGTGCTATGAATAGCAGGTTTTATTTTATGCACGACAGCGCTACGCGGAGGCATGCATGTTCGGATTGATTCCCAAGGAAGAGAAATTTTTCCAACTGTTCAAGGAGATGACCACCAATATCATCGAGGGCGCCCAACTGCTCAAGGACATGCTGGACAACTTCGAAAACCCGGCCGAGAGCCAGCGCCGGATCAAGGATGTGGAGCACAAGGGTGACTCCATCACCCATCAGATCATCCAGAAACTCAACAAGACCTTTGTCACGCCGCTTGACCGTGAGGATATCTACTCCCTGGCATCAAAGCTGGACGACATCCTCGACCTGATCGACGCCTCGTCGCAGCGCGTGATCATGTACAACGTCGAGTCCATCCCGCCCGAGGCGAAATCCCTCGGCTTCATCATCCTCCAGTCCTGCCACGCGGTGGACAAGGCGGTCGCCATGCTGGGCAAGAAGTCCAACGAGAAGATCTTCGAGGCCTGTGTCGAGATCAACGCCCTGGAGAACGAGGCGGACCGGGTTTCGCGCGAGGCCATCAGTCGCCTGTTCGACGAGGAAAAGGACCCGATCCAGTTGATCAAGTGGAAGGAGATCTTCGAGACCCTGGAGAAAGCCACCGACAAGTGCGAGGACGCGGCCAACATTTTGGAAAGCGTGGTAGTGAAGAATGCTTGATGCCGCATTGGTAATGCTCTGCCTGGTGATCCTGGCGGCGCTCCTGTTCGACTATATCAACGGTTTCCACGATACGGCCAATGCCATTGCCACCTGTGTTTCCACGCGGGCCCTGTCGGTCAAGGCCGCCATCTTCATGGCCGCCGTGCTCAACTTCGCCGGCGCCATGATCTCCACCAAGGTGGCTTCGACCATCGGCAAGGGGATCGTGGACGGCGCCAACGTGACCCAGATGGTGGTGCTGGCCGGTATCGTCGGGGCCATCATCTGGGATCTGGTCACCTGGTACTATGGCCTCCCCTCCTCCTCCTCCCACGCCATCATCGGGGGCATCATGGGGGCGGTGTTCGCCCATGCCGGCGTCAGCGCCCTCAAGTGGGCGGGACTCAAAAACATCATACTGGCGCTGGTGCTCTCCCCGATCGTGGGTACGGCCGTTGGTTTCATCTTCATGCTGATCCTCTACCGGGTGTTTCGCAACAGCGCGCCGGGCGGGCTCAACAAGAATTTCCGCCGGATGCAGGTCGCCTCGGCGGCGCTGATGGCCTTCTCTCACGGCACGGCCGACGCCCAGAAGTCCATGGGGGTGATCACCCTGGCGCTGGTCAGTTACGGGTTTCTCAAAACCTTTGCCGTTCCCTGGGAGGTGATGGTGGCCTGCGCCACTGCCATGGCATTCGGAACAGCGGCCGGCGGCTGGCGTATCATCAAGACCGTGGGGCGCGACTTCGTCAAGCTTCAGCCGGTGCACGGGTTCTGCGTGGAGACCGCCTCGGCCGGCGTCATCCTGGGCGCCTCGGCCTTCGGCATGCCCACCAGCACCACCCACGTCATCACCTCGACCATCCTGGGGGTCGGCCTTTCCAAGCGGCTCACCGCCGTCAACTGGAAGGTGGCGCAGCGCATTCTGGTTGCCTGGGTACTGACCATCCCGGCCTCGGCCCTGGTGGCCTACCTGACCTACCAGGTGCTCAACCCGATTTTGGGGAAATAAAAAGGGCGGGGTTCGTACCTGCCGCCCGGTTCAAATAATATAACCATATTTCATATTTGAGTGGTTGTTGGACGAGGCTCCTTTCGCAGGAAGGGGCTATTCTTTTGCCCGATATTTTGAACGATCTGAGTTTCGGTTTAGATATAGTCACTTGCTGTTATCCCATGGGCCTTGCATTTTCGGTAAAAAGTAGCCCTGGAAACGCCGAGTGCCCTACAGGCGATAGCTATATCCTTATACTTTTCCAGAGTTGTTATGATCAGTTGTACCTCGCGATTTGAGATGTTGGTATTTATCCTGTAGTCGGTAGAGTCGGGGCTTCTGTCTTGAGCCGCACTCAGGTGCTTACCATTTACGGAGGCATCTTGCGGCAATTTCTGCGAATATTTAATATTCATGGGCAGGTCCTGGACGGAAATGGAATCACCGCCGCAAATCATGGCCGATTCGATGACATTTCTGACCTCACGACCATTCCCTGGCCAGCCATATCAACTGAGGAGTTCCATTGCCTCCGGCGCTATGGGCACGGGAGTCATGTCGTGCTTCAGGCATAATGACACCATGGTGCGTTGGATGAGAACCGGTATATCTTCAGGGCGTTCCCTCAAGGGGGGAATGTCAAATTCTGCCACTCCAAGCCTGTAGTACAGGTCGGCCCTGAAGGTACCTCGCTCAATCTCATCCGAAAACGAGCGGTTTGTTGCGGCGACAATCCGGCAGTTCGTGGCAATCTCCTTTTCCGAACCGATACGGTTGAAGCGTCCCGTCTCCAGTACCCGTAAGAGAGCCGCCTGGATATCCAATGGCATCTCTCCGACCTCATCCAGGAAAAGCGTACCACCGCCGGCACACTCAAAAACCCCTTTCCTCCCTCTAGGATCTGCCCCTGTAAATGCCCCGCGTTCATATCCGAAAAACTTGCTTTCGAAAAGTTCCTTGCTGATCGCCCCGCAATTGACCGCTACAAAAGGACCAGAACTGCGCTTGCTGTGTGTATGAATGTAGTTGGCAATGATCTCCTTGCCGGTTCCTGTCTCGCCGATCAACAACACGTTGATATCCGAGGTGGTGACTTTGTTTACCCGCTGCATGATACGTTTGAGATTCTCATTGGCTGTGATGAACTCGCCAAATGTGGCAGCAGAATGTATCTGTACCGGTTCTGCTGATGGTGAAACGGCAATGGAAGTTTTGCGCTGCACCACCAGGAGTGAACCTATTTCCCGTTCCGTACCGGGCAAATAGACCATTTGCAACTTTTTTGGATTTTCTTTCTCGGTCCTGCTTTTCAGAGACAGATCCCATTCGCTCGGATCGATTCCCGGACTGCTTCTGACGACACGGCCCATTTGATCCAGAACTACGATACCATCGGACGGATAACGGGATGAATAATCGGAGTAGCTATGGATTAATTGCATGCGTTCCAATTCCAATTGCAGGCTCAGTTCAGCCTTGATGTGGCCTGAAATTGAATAGGTCAGCCCCAGAGCATCCTCCCGGTAGTCCTTGTCAAAGGTTGTAAAGTCGATGACTCCCAGAATTTCATCGGTAAAGGGGTTCATAATTGGTGTCGCCGCGCATGACCATTGGTGCCAACCTTTGCAGAAGTGTTCGTTGGAGAAAACGTGGACTGACTCTTTTTGGGTTATGGCAGTTCCTATGCCGTTCGTCCCCACAAAGGACTCTCGCCAGCACGCCCCCTCAACCAGCCCGGAATCTTCGGCCGCCCGCAAGCGCACGGACGGGTCGCCTATGATGGAAAGAATGATTCCATTATTGTCGGTGAGCAAGAGGATGCCCGGGACACCGGCAAGAAGATTCGAAACTTTGCGCAGAATCGGCTCGGATTTATCGATGAGGGAACGGCTATGTGCAAGTGAAATCGTGAATTCATCTGCGGAAAGGATTATCCCCTTACGCATGTCAGGATCAACACCGATATCTTTGCAACGCATCCAGTCACTGATGAGTGTTTTTTCATACGGATTCAGTTGTTCGACATCGACATATCCGATTTCAAATTTATCCCGAAGTTTATGAATTTTGCGGCGATCTTTCGGGTACATGACGTATGGGTTCATGAGAGTCATTTTATGCCTCCATCTACACCGCTGCTGGCAACTATTTAAAACATAGCTCGTTTATTGTGAGATTGATAAAACAATGTTTATATTTATAATTATCGACGTTATCACATAAATTACGACAAATGCAATTCCATCTAAAACTATAAACAAACGTCGTGCCAATTATATCTCACCGCTCTGATCAAGCACTTTTGGGTTAGACGGAATCCAGCCGCCATTCCAAAAGTTCATGAACGAATCGCAGTGATTTTTCGCTCCTGAGTGTGCAGCCATGGGCGCTGCCTTGCCATCAAATCTATCCCCTTCCCACTACAGCTCCCTGCCAACGAAAGCGTAGCTTTCCCGTGGTGTCTCCAAATCTACGGATCAGCTACACAACCCTTGTGCTGTCTTAGAGTTGAGACCATCTCAGAATTGAGGCAGAAGCGATCTCATTACTGAGATAAAACATCGTTAAATATACAATGACTGCCACTTTAAATGACAGATCATAAATAATAAATAATATCAATATATTATAGCCATAAATTACCTCAATAAATCAAACGATCACTCAATGGCACAGTTTGTGCCTTAATGCTTCAAAAAATATAAAACGCAATTTGTATTAATTCCGAGGTTTACGAGTAGCCTGTCGCAGACCAAATTTTACCGAGGGGGTGCTATGAGAAAAGCTGCTCATTTATAGATAATCGCTTGAAATTACCGGTTACCGATGGAAACACATCACCCACACAAGGAGATATTTTATGGAAGTTCAAAACTCGCCAGTACAGGTATTGGGTATTGATGCCGGGGGCACGATGACCGATACGTTTTTCGTGCGCAAAGACGGAAGATTCGTCGTCGGCAAGGCGCAAAGCAATCCGGAGGACGAATCACTCGCCATCTTCAATTCGTCGGAGGATGCCCTTGCGCACTGGGGACGGAGCGTGGATCAGATTTATCCGGAACTGGTGACCTGCGTCTATTCCGGCACCGCCATGCTGAACCGGGTGGTGCAGAGGAAGGGGCTGGATGTTGGCCTGATCTGCAACAAGGGTTTCGAGCAGGTGCATTCCATGGGCCGTGCGCTTCAGAGCTACCTTGGCTATGCACTGGAGGATCGCATCCATCTCAACACGCATCGCTACGACGAACCGATCGTGCCGTTGGCACGAACCCGTGGAGTGATTGAGCGAACCGATGTGCAGGGCACGGTCGTCATCCCGCTGAGGGAAAATGATGTCCGCCAGGCTACACGTGAGCTGGTGGAAGCCGGCGCAAAAGCAATCGTGATCTGCCTTCTCCAATCCCACAAGAACGAAGCGAACGAAATGCGGGCCCGTGATGTTTGCCTCTACGAGTTGAAAAAGATGGGAGTCGATATCCCGGTGTTCGCTTCGGTGGATTATTACCCTTCCCGTAAGGAAAGCCACCGGATGAATACCACCATTTTGGAAGCCTATGCCGCGGAACCATCACGCAAGACACTCCACAAAGTGAGCGACCGCTTCAAACAGCATGGCGCCAAGTTCGACCTGCGGGTGATGGCTACCCACGGCGGTACCATCTCGTGGAAGGCCAAAGAGCTGTCGCGCACCATCGTCTCCGGTCCGATCGGCGGAGTGATCGGCTCGAAGCTGCTCGCCGAGGTACTGGGCTACGAGAACATCGCCTGCTCGGATATCGGTGGCACTTCCTTCGACATGGCGCTGATCACCAAGGGCAACTTCTCCATTATCTCCGATCCTGACATGGCCCGGCTGGTCCTTTCGCTGCCGCTGGTAGCGATGGACTCGGTGGGTGCCGGCGCCGGCAGCTTCGTGCGCATCGATCCCTACAGTGGCGGCATCAAACTGGGGCCCGATAGCGCGGGTTACCGCGTCGGAACCTGCTGGCCGGAAAGCGGCATCGACACGGTGAGCGTGTCAGACTGTCATGTGGTGCTTGGCTACCTTAACCCGGACAACTTCCTGGGCGGTGCGATCAAGCTGAACGTCGAACGGGCGCGGCAGCATATCAAGGCGCAGATTGCCGACCCGCTGGGACTCCCTGTCGAGGATGCGGCAGCCGGTGTCATCGAGTTGCTGGATCAGCAATTGCGTGACTATCTGCGCGCCAATATCAGCGCCAAAGGGTACAGCCCGGCTGACTTCGTATGTTTCTCCTACGGTGGGGCGGGTCCCGTGCACACCTACGGCTACACCGAAGGAGCCGGCTTCAAGGACGTCATCGTACCGGCCTGGGCGGCAGGTTTTTCGGCCTTCGGCTGTGCTTGCGCCGATTTTGAGTATCGCTATGACAAGAGTGTGGATATTGCGGTACCTCAAAACGGTAGCGATGCCGAAAAGGTGGCGGCCTGCAAAACCCTCCAGGCTGCCTGGGAGGAACTCACGAGCAAGGTCGTGGAGGAATTTGCAATAAACGGCTTCAAACGTGAGGATGTGATCTTGCAGCCCGGCTTCCGTATGCAGTACATGGGGCAGTTGAACGATCTGGAGATCACCTCGCCAATCACCAGTGCGGCTGCCACCAAGGATTGGGATCGTATCGTGGAGGCCTACGAAGAAACCTATGCGCGGGTATATGCCAGCTCGGCGCGTTCGCCCGAACTCGGCTTCTCGGTGACCGGTGCGATCATGCGTGGTCTCGTTCCGGTGCAGAAACCGGCCCTTCCCGAAGATCCCATTGAGGGTCCCACCCCACCGAAAGACGCATTCCTGGGCACCCGTAAATTCTACCGGCACAAGAAGTGGGTCGATGCCAAGCTCTGGAAGATGGAAGCGCTCAGGCCGGGTAACGAGATCACCGGCCCGGCCATCATCGAATCAGATGCCACTACGTTTGTTGTGCCGGATGGTTTTGCCACATACGTCGACAAACACCGCCTTTTCCACCTTAAAGAATTGAAATAAGGAGAGGATTCCATGACAACCGACCCGAAGAAAAGCCCGAACAAGAAGTCCACGGCCGAATCCGGCCGCGCCGCAACTGCACCCGATTGCGCCAATCTGCTCGGAAACGGCCAGACTCTCAAGCAGTATCGCGCCGCCATCCTCGAACGTACCAAAGAGAGCGGTTATTATAACGGTCTCGAACGGCTTGAACTGCACGAATCGGAACCGATTCGCTACGAAAAGCTGTTCTCCAAATTGCGCGGCGGTTTGGTTCATTCGCGCGAAACCGCCAAGAAGATCGCCGCAAGTCCGATCGTCGAGCAGGAGGGCGAGCTCTGCTTCACGCTCTACAATGCAGCGGGCGACTGCGTGCTGACCTCCACCGGGATCATTATTCACGTGGGCACCATGGGGGCCGCGATCAAATATATGATCGAGAACAACTGGGAGGCCAATCCGGGCATCAACCCCGGCGACATGTTCACCAACAATGATTGTTCCATCGGGAATGTGCACCCGTGCGACATTGCCACCATAGTGCCGATCTTTATCCAAGGCAAATTGATCGGCTGGGTCGGCGGTGTGACCCACGTGATCGATACCGGGTCGATTACGCCGGGCTCCATGTCCACCGGCCAGGTGCAGCGCTTTGGTGATGGTTTCATGATCACCTGCCGCAAGACCGGGATCAAGGATCAGCCGTTGCGTGATTGGCTGCATGAAAGCCAACGTTCGGTACGTACGCCCAAGTACTGGATTCTTGACGAGAAGACCCGCATCGCCGGCTGCCACATGATTCGCAGCTTGGTGGAGGAAGTGGTCGCGGAGGAGGGGCTGGAGGCGTACGAAAAGTTCGCCTTTGAGGTTATCGAGGAGGGTCGCCGCGGTTTGCAAAGCCGTCTCAAGGCGATGACGCTGCCGGGCACGTACCGCAAGGTGGCTTTTGTTGACGTGCCCTATGCTCATCCTGACGTACAGACACCCAATGCGTTTGCCAAGATTGACACCATCATGCACCAGCCGGTCGAGATGGAAATCAGGAGGGACGGCTCGTGGCGGCTGGATTTCGAGGGGTCGAGTCGTTGGGGATGGCACAGCTATAACGCACACCAGGTGGCGTTCACCAGCGGCATCTGGGTGATGATGACGCAGACACTGGTCCCCACCCAGCGCATCAATGACGGCGCCTATTACGGCACCGAGTTCCATCTGCCCAAGGGCACTTGGATGAACCCGGACGACCGGCGTACCGCCCACGCCTACGCCTGGCACTTCCTGGTTTCGGGTTGGAGCGCGATGTGGCGAGCGCTTTCCCACTCCTATTTCAGCCGTGGCTACCTTGAAGAAGTCAATGCCGGCAATGCCAATACCTCCAACTGGCTACAGGGTGGCGGCATCAACCAGGATGGCGAGATCCACGCCGTCAACAGCTTTGAGGCGAGTTCCTGCGGCACCGGCGCCGGAGCCATCAAGGACGGTCTCAACCACGCCGCTGCGATCTGGAACCCCGAAGGCGACATGGGCGACATCGAGATCTGGGAGATGGCGGAACCCCTGCTTTACCTTGGGCGCAACGTAAAGTGCAACTCCGGTGGTTACGGCAAGTATCGCGGTGGTTGCGGTTTCGAGACCTTGCGCATGGTATGGAACGCCCATGATTGGACCATGTTTTTCATGGGTAATGGCTACATGAACAGTGACTGGGGCATAATGGGCGGTTACCCGTCTGCCACCGGGTACCGCTTCGAGGCTCACAACACGGGGATCAAGGAGCGTATTGCCTTCGGTGACACGTTGCCGTTGGGGGCCGATCTCGACCCGGCCTCAGCGGAGTATGAAAAACACATCAATGTCAGATCTGACGTCAAGCGTGACAAACAGTGCATGATCACCGAGGCCTGCTACGAAGACTACGATCTCTACCTCAATTATCTGCGCGGCGGCCCCGGATTCGGTGATCCGCTCGATCGTGAAATCGAGGCAATCGCGCGTGATCTGAATAACAACTTCCTGCTGCCCGAGTACGCCACCAAGGTCCACGGCGCCGTTATTGAACAGGACAACAAGGGTGTGTGGAGCGTCGATGCAAAGAAGACTGCGGCCTATCGAACCGAACTCCGCAAAGCGCGGCTTGCAAGAGCACTGCCGACCCGTGAATGGATGAAGAAGGAGCGTGACCGAATTCTCATTGGTCGTGCCATTCCGGCAGTGAAGCAGATGTTTGCAACGAGTTTCGGACTTTCGCCAAAATTTCTTGCAGAGTTCAAGAAATTCTGGAATTTGCCCGAAGGATGGGATCTGAAAGAGGAGGATCTTGGAATACACTCGTATGGTTCGAAATACCGCGAGGATTTGTCAAAGCTTCCCGACGTCCATACCGTGGTGTTGGTGGAAGAATAAACCATAACCGGTTCATCGATCACCCCGCCACCAGGGCCGACGGTGAACAAATACAAGGAGAAATATCATGTCGACCTATACTAAGCAACAGGTCAGCAATCTGACCGAGGGGAAACTCGACTGGGATACCACCATGCGCATGCTGTCCATGCCCAAGGACAACGAACGCTTTGGTCTTTACCTGGAAGTTTTGCAGGCCAAGGTATCATGGAAAGATAAGATCGTGCTGCCATTGGGCCCACATCTGTACATTGCCCAGTCGGCCAAAACCAAGCAGTGGCTTACCAAGTGCGACTGTGGCTACGAGTTCGGCGACTACCGCGAAAACTGGAAACTTAACGCCTGCATTTATGTACGCGACAACGAGGAAACCATGCGCGACGTCTATCCGACACTCATGGCCCCTGATACCAACTGGCAGGTCTATCGTGAGTATTACTGTCCGGAGTGCGGTGTGATGCACGACGTCGAGGCGCCGACACCCTGGTACCCGGTGGTTCATGACTTTGAGCCGGACATTGAGACCTTCTACAAGGAGTGGGTTCATCTCCCCGTACCGGAGCGGGCTGAATAGACTGAACACGGCCGGACCTTTTGTCCGGCCGTGTATCCGATTCCTTGCCCGGGAGCCTTTCCTGAACAAAGGAGAATATCCATGAAAATCCGGACTTCAACTGATGAAGCCATCAACGACATTCAAGACGGTGCGACCATCATGGTCGGCGGCTTTGGTCTCGTTGGAATCCCCGAGAAACTGATCGAGGGGTTGCTACGGAAGGGCACCAAAAATCTGACTATAATTTCCAATAATTGCGGCGTTGACGACTACGCGCTTGGTACCCTGTTAACCACCCGGCAGATACGGAAGATGGTCGCTTCTTACGTGGGCGAAAACAGGGAGTTTGAACGGCAGTTCCTTTCCGGTGAGTTGGAGCTGGAGTTTGTCCCTCAAGGTACCCTGGCGGAAAGGATCAGGGCCGGGGGTGCCGGTATTCCGGCTTTTTACACCCAGGCCGGGGTGGGAACCCAACTTGCCGAGGGAAAGGAAGTAAGGGGCTTCAATGGCAAGGAGTACGTTCTCGAAACCGGACTGAAAGCTGACTTTTCTTTCGTCAAGGCATGGAGAGGCGATAAGACGGGCAATCTCATTTACAACAAGACATCATGCAATTTCAATCCAATGATGGCGGCAGCCGGCAAGGTGACTGTCGCCGAAGTGGAGCAACTGTTGGAGGTGGGAGAACTTGATCCCAACTTCATCCACACCCCGGGGATTTACGTTCAACGGCTCATTGAGTGTTCCGGTTATGAAAAACGCATTGAGAAAAGAACGGTCCACTCCTAAGGAGAAACACCATGTCGTTGACCAGAGAACAGATTGCGCAACGCGCCGCGCAGGAAATTGAAAGCGGCTTTTATGTGAACCTGGGTATCGGCATTCCTACGCTGGTTGCCAACTTTATTCCCGAAGACAAGCATGTTGTCTTGCAGTCGGAAAATGGCTTGCTTGGCATCGGGCCCTATCCGACGGATACAGAGGTGGACCCGGAACTGATTAATGCCGGCAAGGAGACCATCACGATGATTCCGGGCGCCAGCATCTTTTCAAGTGCCGAATCATTCGCCATGATCCGCGGCGGTCACATAAATCTCTCCATACTGGGTGGCATGGAGGTGTCGGTGGATGGAGACCTGGCAAACTGGGTGGTGCCGGGCAAAATGGTGAAAGGTCCCGGGGGCGCCATGGACCTGGTCCATGGCGCGCAACGGGTCGTGGTTATCATGGATCATTGCAGCAAGAACGGTCAGCCCAAGATCGTGAGCAGTTGTTCCCTCCCGCTTACGGGTAAACGGGTCGTAAATCGCATTATCACCGACAGGGCGGTCATCGATGTCACGAAGTCTGGCCTGGAGTTGAAGGAAATCGCCTCAGGATATTCGGTTGAAGACGTGCAACTCGTTACTGAGTCAAAATTGAGAATTGATCCACTGCTGAAGACTATTGAGGTGCGATAACTACATATCAGGATATCGGAGAGGTGAGAAATGCGCAGTGTATCCGTGGTTGGGATAGGTGAAACCAAATTCGGCAGGTTTCGGGAAACGTCGATGAAAGATTTGATTCTGGAGGCGGGTACAAAGGCTATCGCCGATGCCGGGATGGAAAAGGAACATATTGAAGCCCTCTTCGTGAGCAACTTTAGCGGGCAACCCTTCTGCGGCCAAGGGCACATGGGGCCTCTGGTTTCCGAAGCTCTGTCCCTGGGGAGCATACCGGCGCTCCGTGTCGAAGGAGCTTGCGCTTCGGGAAGTCTGGCGTTCAGGCAGGCTCTGATCGCAGTGGCGTCAGGCATGTATGATGTCGTACTGGTCGGCGGAGTGGAAAAGATGACCCACCAGTCAACCGAGAGCGTAACGGCGGGGATTGCCGGCGCATCGGACATTGAACTGGATGCCGGCCTTGGCGCAACATTCCCCTCCATTTTCGCCATGATCGCCAACAGGTATTTCCACGAGTACGGAAACGTTCGGCATGAGATGGCACTATGTGCGGTGCAAAATCATGATAACGCCTTGCTTAACCCTGATGCGCAGTTACGTAAGGGCATTACCGTGGAACAGGTCGAGAATGGTTTGCCGATAGCATATCCTTTTACGATTTTCGACTGCTCTCTGGTTTCAGACGGAGCAGCGTTTGTGGTGCTGGCCGCGACCGATGTGGCAAGAACGATTTCCCGCAAGCCGATTATTGAGGTGATCGGCTGTGGACAGGCAGGCGACACGTTGTCTTTAGCCTCAAAAAGGAGCCTGACTACCTTTGATGCTACCGTGAATGCCGCCAAACAGGCCTATACGATGGCAGGGATCAGGCCTTCAGATATAGATTTTGCCGAGGTGCACGATTGTTTCACCATTACTCAGATAATCAACATTGAGGATTTGGGGTTCTTTGAAAAAGGAAAAGGAGCGCTCGCCGTGTCTGAAGGAAAGACCGCAGCAAAGGGTACGATACCCATTAATGTCAGCGGTGGGTTGAAGGCCAAGGGACACCCTATCGGGGCAACGGGTTTAAGTCAGATTTATGAAGTGGTCACCCAATTGCGTGGTGATGGCGGTGCAAGGCAAGTAAGGGATGCTGAGATTGGCTTAACCCATAACATAGGGGGCGCTGCAGCCACCTGCGTTGTAAGTATCTTCAAAAGGAGGTAGGCACATGAGCAGGCGCGGCACTGTATTTACGTATTCAGTTGTTACTAGCGGGACAGGTGTCTTTAAGGACAAGACACCGTACGTTGTTGCCCTGGTAGAAGAAAATCAGCGGAAAAGAATGACCCGTATTGAAGGATATACAGAAAAAACTGAAATACATGTTGGCATGGAAGTAGCTTTTCTCACTGAGGATGAAAAGGGTAATCCAATTTATACCTTTGGTTAGCCTGTTCCGATGGGCACGCGTTATTTGACTGACCTACTTCGAGATTATTGCAGGATTGATTTTCAGCAAGGAGGCCATTAATGAAAAAGTTCAACCGGTCAGCGTTTGCATTCATGGCAATTGCAGCCACATTACTCACGTATTCATCGACTGTTGTCGCAGCCGGCATTCCCCTGAGCATCATAGGGCCGCATGAGTATGCACTCCCGGTTAATTACGAACCCTTCAATGCGGTCGCACAGTATTCATATATCCAGACCGACAATATGGCTTTCGATGCTACGGGTAAAAGGGTCACTGGCCCCGGCACCTTTACTGCGGTCGGTTTCACGAAGTATGTCCGCTTTTTTACCTTGGAAGCACTACCCAATGTCGGCATTGCCTGAGAGTCTTTACAGCCGGAGATCTGCATCCAGAAAGACGGGGCCTCGACGTCTGGCTTGGGAGATTCATTGACAGGCTTGGCTGTCTGGATAAAG
>JAATGX010000171.1 GCA_015688915.1 Desulfuromonadales bacterium | reverse complement strand
GGTGATGGCAGCCAGTGTCTTTGCCTGCATGTCATTCGGCGGAAATCCGAATATCTGTTCAAACGTCAGACCGGGAGCGATCTTCGAGGCAGTAAACCCGATTGAATCGAGGGCATGGCGGGCAAGAGCAGCAGTGTCGGTATCCTTATCTGCTGCAGCCGGAGAAAAATAGCGCTCGTCCGAGCCGATCCAGTCCGCAACGGATGTCAACCCGGCAAGCCACCAGATGGCTGCCGAGTCGCCCGAAAGGGCGTCCAGCGAGCCATCAACATTGAAGTAGTGCCATACCTGCTGCGCACACTGGAGGCGTTCGGTATTCCAATCCAATCCACTACGATCTTCCGAAATCGGCGCGATGAGTGGTGGTTTTATGCCGCGATCATTGGGAAGAAATTTTATCCTGCCGTGGTGTCCGCCGAGAGCTGCCGCCACATATTTGGCTATGCTTCTGACGATCCCCTGCTGTATCAGGAAATCCTGAATCGCTGCATGGGAGACCTTGCCGTGATCCGGCTCGGTTCCGGTTTCCCAGCAACCCTTCTGTGCAATCTGATCAAGATTGTTTTTAACCAGCCACTGTTCACATTTCCGCGCAAATCCCGGTGATATCTTGCCGAGATCATGCAGCGCGGCGAGCGCCCCGACAATCGATGCAAGCAGGTTGAAGCGTTTCAGCAGTTCCGGTGCCGCTCCGGCAATGCATTGCGCCACACTGCCTGCATTGATCATGTGCTGATAAACGGAAATGCCCGGCTTGCCGTCATCTGTTGTTTTCGCCCAAAAGTCCATTAAATCCCCCCTGTTCCCCGACTACCCGAAATACCTCTCTATAACCGCAAAAAAGATCAACGGATGAATGTCGGGATTGAACCATCCTGCCTGGATCACCTTAGCACGATACTACGACAAAATAAGTCATTCCAATGATATTTTTACAATTCGTCTCGCCTGTCCATCGGCCATGCAACTCCGACACAGCGTGCCAAAAATTTCCGTATACATATCAATTACCATGCCATATGCTGTAGATGCCCGTCGAATAGGGCTTTTGTGGAATTTTGAGGCCGGAATGAGAGAAAAAGTGACGTTGTTTGGGAAGGGAAAAACGTAAACAAACTTTACATCGACGGAAATAATGCCGCTAACACGTTGGTATTGAAGTGATTTCAAAAACGCAAAATTTCTTCACGCTGTTATCTAAAAAAACTGTGAATGCCCTATTATCAACATGTTGCATCCGATGTAAAAGAACTTTACGGCGGCTCGGGCCGGTTCACCTAGTGCCCCATTTTCATCGCCAACCATACCCGGGCCGCCAGCCGAGCGTCGTCCAGGGCGCGATGCAGCCGGCAATCGTCAGGGACTTCACCCAACAAGTGGCGGGCGACGGTTTCCAGGCGGTGATTGGGAAGATGCGGCAAACGGCGACGGGAAAGCGCCAAGGTGCAGTGATGAGGGTTGGAGAGCCCCAAGCCGATGCGCGAGAACTCGTGGCGCAGGAAACCAAGGTCGAACGATGCGTTATGGGCTATAAGCGCAGAAGAACCAATGAACCGGGCGAACTCCGGCCAGACATCGCCGGGGCCGGGAGCATCCCGCAGCATGGCGTCGCTGATGCCGTGCACCTTCTGGGCGGCCCAGTGGATGGGATGGCCTGTCCGGATCAGGGAGGAAAACTCGGCCGCCAGCCGTCCTTCCTCCACTGCCACCGCACCGATCTCGATAACCCGGTCGCCCCGGCTGGGAGACATGCCGGTGGTTTCAACGTCAACAACGATGTACCGCGCACTCGTCATGGCGCCCTTTCATCCGTGGACAAAAACTCCCCTGCAACAGGGAAGCTGACACAGGGGAGCGGGGAATATTGTATCGTCTCAATCGTAGTTGCGCGTCAAATCAGCACCGGCTTCAGCAGCGTCCCGGTGATCGGCAACCGGTATACCCCGGGAGATGTCGCGAATTTGGCCAGCAGCATAAAGACCAGTTTCTGTTTCTCCAGGAACTCGGGCTTGGGCATGATCTCCAGGGTCAGGTTGAGCGGTGTGGTAGTAGCATGTGCGCCGTAGGGAAGATCGCCCGAGAGACGCATGTAGACACCCTCCCCTTCCAAGGCAAAACTTTCCAGACGGGCTTTGCCGTTCGTAACCCGCACCATCCCCTGGGCGCGCAGGTTGGACACGTCGGGCAACGGAAAGGCTCCCAGCTTTACCCCGGAAAACCCCAACTGCTTGATCTCCAGCTTCAATTCTCCGTTCGGTCCCGCCGGCCCGCGTGTCACGCTCCCTTCACTCCAGAGGCTGCCGCCGGCCGTGGCGCCCAGGACCGTTTTGAAGAAAGGGATATCGGCCAGATTGATCGCATCGGCATGGAGATCAAGGGCCTGCGTGCCGGTTATACCATACTCCAGATCAAGCTGGCCACCTCCGATGGCCGCAAGGGCGGCAACGGCGACCCGTCCCTTCAGAAGTGACAACAACCCGAGGCGCACCTTCAGCCGCTTGCAGCGCAGCAGCGGCCCCTGGTCGGAGGCGAGCAGCAGGTCGTCCCACCCCAGGCCGGGCAGGAGGGTCTTGTGGGCGCCGGGCGTCAGGGTCAGCCCCTGGGAGGCCAGTTGCTGGCTGATGACCGCGTTGACCCGTCCCATGGGAAAAAGAACGTAGATAAGGAAAAGGAAAAAGCATACTCCGATTACCAGAAAAGCGGCTCTCTGAAACAGACGCTGCCCCGCAATCATTTTGCCGTACCGGGAGCAGGCTTCAGCAGGGCCACGCTCAGCAACAGGTCACAACGGGAGGGATCATCGAAACGTATCCGCAGGTTACCCTTCTTCACCACCAGTGGCCGGCTTCCTGTCCCCAGGCGGTGCTCCAGGTTGAGCTCCTCGTTG
>JAATGX010000098.1 GCA_015688915.1 Desulfuromonadales bacterium | reverse complement strand
CACCATATCGCCATACCCTTGTCTCTTCAGACAAACCGGTTCATGCTCCTTTCGGCATCTGTCGGCAAGTGGATGCAGTTTATTTTTTAATTCCGATATCGGATGGATAGGGTGCATAGCTCCCTCCTTTGCTTCTTGTCTACCCCGACATTCAACCACTATATACACCACACCCCACAACCCACGCCACCATTTTAACCGCGCCCACTCACAAAAAAACAGGCCACAAGACATCTCTGCCCGGTGACCTTCATAGTGCCGTAATTATTGCGCCTGCAAGACGCTCCGACACGACGTTCACACCCTCCCCAACAGCCGCAGCAGCCCATCCAGGATGGTCAACGGATGGGGCGGGCAACCGGGGATGTACAGGTCCACGGGCAAGAACTTGTCCACGCCGTTGTGCACCTCCGGCAGGCCGTGAAAGGGGCCGCCGTCGATGGCGCAGGCTCCGGCGGCGATGACGATCTTGGGCGACGGGATGGCATCCCAGGTCTTGAGCAGGGCGCTGCGCATGTTCTCCGTGACCGGGCCGGTGACGTAGATGCCGTCGGCATGGCGCGGAGAGGCCACGAACTGGATGCCGAAACGCCCCAGGTCGAAACCGATGGTGGAGAGCACGTTGGTGTCCGCCTCACAGGCGTTGCAGCCGCCGGCGCTCACCTCGCGCAGCCTGAAGGAGCGGCCGTACAGGGAAAGAAGCTCCTTGCCCATGGCATGGGCCAGGCGGCGTTCCTCTCCCTCCCGGACCACCAGGTCCTCGCGCTCCGATGCGGCCAGTTTCTCGTCCCGCGTGAAGGTTAATGCGCCGACCGGGCAGGCGCGCTCGCATTCGGGGCAGAACAGGCATTTGCCCATGTCCACGGCCAGGCCGTTGGCATGGTAGACCGCGTCGACCTGGCAGGCCTCGGTGCAGACCTTGCAACCGGCCGGGCACTTGGCCGGGTCGAGGCGCGGATAGCCCCGGAACAGTTCGGGCAGAACCGCCGGTTCAGCGGGGTATTTTATCGTCCGGTGTTTTTGCCGGACCCGTTCCAGCACCGCCTTGAACATCCTTCCCCTTCCTCTTCCTTCCCGCGGTTGTGCCCGGTGCCGCCGCTTTTTTCGCCGCAGCTTTCATTGTTACCGGTTCCACCAGCCGCAGGAACAGGCCGGTCCGATAACCGGCATGGGCCGCCGACTCGATGGCATGCTGCAGATCCCGTTCAGCCGTTGCCAGCCACGTCGCCAGGGTGCGGGCAGCGGGACGCTGTTCCGCCCTGCCTGTCAGTGTGACGACAGCGAGCCACGACACGAGCTCCTCGAAACGCTCCTTGTTGAACCATTCCACCCCGCCGCTCTCGTGCACCAGCAGGAACGCACGGCAAGCGGCCGGGGAGAACAGGTTTGCGGCAGGCACGGCTGCCCCGGTTCCCGCAGAATTCCCCAGTGCCAGCAAAGCCCCGAAGAGGTGCACTCCATGACGGGCACCCGGTACATCCGTATCCGTGAGCATGCGTCTCAGGCTGTAATCGAGGCCGAATGCGTCGAGCCCGATCCCGCTGGTACGCAGCAACAGCCAGGTCAAAAGCAGCCGGGCACCGGTCCTGGTATCCAGGAGTTCCAACACCCTGGCCCGGAAGGCCCGCGCCTCCCGCGAGGCGGGCCTGCTCGCCTGGAGCGAGGCCAGAAAGGTCAGGCAGACCGGTATGTCCGTCAGCGGAGCGGCCAGCGCGGAGTCCTCGCCATGCTGCCGGGCATTCAGGACCACCAGGAAACGCCGGGCGGCATGGACGATATCCTTCTGTCTGGCCGTCACCGTTACCAGAACGCCGGATTCCCCATCGGGCACCAGCATCAGCAACGCCTGGAATGCGCCATTCAGGGAGGCATGGAGCAGTTGTTTCCGCTCATCGTCCAGGCTCTCCACGCCACGACCGTTCAGGCTTGAGCAGAGCCGCCCCCAACTCCCCTGCCCGTCCTCGCGGATTTCACGAAAATCAATGAATACATGGAACTGGTACTCGCCCAACTCGGCATACAGCCCCTGTTCCCGCAACTCGCGCCCGCTGCGCAAATATTCCAGCCCCTCCGTCAGATCGCGGAAGGCGTAAAAAACCCCCTCGTCATCGCTGAACCCCAGCGCCTCACCCAGCGTCGTCCGGCACAACTCCGTCTCTCCGCCCCCCCCCTTCGCGGCAAAAGAGACCGACCCCCTGATCCAGCCGGCGGTTGCCGCGTGGCGGTTGTGGTAGAGCACCAGCGCCCGCTGGTCGCCCACCCGGTTGGAATAGGCGAAGACGTTCTCGTCCACCTCATGGCCGGCGTGAAAATCGTACAGGACGAAACGTTCCGAACCGGAGAAGAGCCAGCGCCGGCGCAGGAGCGGAAAGATCCACATCTCGTGCCCACGCACCAGGCCCTCGTCCACCGCCTCGTCCCAATAGGCACGCTTGTATTCCATGCCGTATTTCTCGTGGAACCCCTCGATCTGTCCGTGGCCGAACATGGGGAGACCCGGCATGGTGGCCAGGAGCACGCAGGCGCCGAAGTACTTCCCCTGCGTTCCGAATTGCTCCACGGCGGTCTTCTCGTCCGGGTTGTTCATGAAGTTGACGAAACGCTTGAGCACCTCGGGGTTGAACTCCAGCACGTTCCTGATGGTAAGGCGGTACTTGGCGTTCTCCTCGGCCTTCAGCATGTTCATGAAGGCGCTGTTGTAGACCCGGTGCATGCCGAGGGTGCGGACGAAATACCCCTCCATCATCCAGAAGGCCTCGGCCAGGAGCAGAGTCCCGGGCGCCTCGGCGGCCACCCGGTCCACCACCTCGCGCCAGAACTCCACCGGGAAGACGGCATCGAACTCTTCGCGGCTCATGCCGTGCTCAGCACGGGACGGGATGCCGCCCCCCAGCCCGCGTACCGGGAACCAGAGGCGCTGGTAGTGCTTCTTGGCCAGGGTCATGGCCGCATCGAAGCGGATGATCGGGAAGTTGCGGGCCACGTGCAGAATGGTCCGGATGACCGCCTCGCGTACCTCGGGGATCAGATAGTTGAGCTGGGCCGTATCGTTCCAGGGGATGCTGGTGCCGTCGTTGCCGTGGTAGATGTAGCGGGTGCGGCCGTCGCTGCGGTCGTAGCGCTTGAATACCACGGCGGCGTCACTCTTGGTCCAGTAGCCGTCCTCGATCTGGAGGCAGACGTTCGGGTCGTGGGACAGGTCCTCGCCGTTGAACTGGTATGTCGGGAAGGGGGGGTAGTCGGTCTGGACGAACCAGTCCGGGTGCTGGATCAGCCAGCGGGAATAGATGCCGGTGTGGTTGGGGACCATGTCGCTGGCCAGGCGGATGCCGCGCCGGCCGGCCCGCTCCCGCAGATCGGCCAGCGCCTCCCATCCCCCCAGATCGGCGGCGATCTCGTAGTCGTAGAGCGAGTAGGCCGAGGCTATGGCATCGGGGTTGCCGCACAACTGCTTGATGCGCTGGGATGCGGGCGAACGTTCCCACACGCCGATCAGCCAGAGGCCACTGAACCCCCGGACGGCCAGCCGGTCAAGCTCCGCGTCCGGCACCTGGTCGAGCCGGTCGATGGGGCGGCCGTACTGGCGACTGAGCTGCCCGAGCCAGACGTAGACCATCTTGGCCATCATGACCACGTTGGACATCCAGTCCGCATCCGCCGAAAACTGTTCGTACTCGGGGTAATCGTAGCCGGCAAAGACCGAACTGCCTCCACCCGGCCCGGCCGGAGCGCCGCCCCTGCTGAATTCCAGCACCGGCGGCGGGCCCGGTTCGCCGCTCCAGCCCCATTCCCGCTCCTCTTCCAGCAGGATATCGAAGGCAACGGTCACCTCCGCCAGCAGCTCCGGCAGCAGCAGGGAAAACCAATGATCGCGGATGAACCCCACCTGGCCGGCCAGGGAATCGGGTGATGCCTTGATGGGGGCCCGCAGCGCTTCGCACAATGTCAGGCCAAGCCCGTCCAGCAGCGGCCCGCCCGCCAAAACGGCATCCATACCGGCCACCAGCTTCAGGTAGGGTGAGCTCGCGGCCAGCGGACTGTCGTCGAGGATCTCGCGGAAGCCGTCGATGGCGGGGTTCTCGGCGGCCATCCTGAGCAGCAGCATCTCCCTCAGGACCATACGGCCGCGTTCGGCGGCCGTGTCGCTCCGGCCGAGCCAGGAAGCCGGGCCAACGGCACCGGCCAGCACCTCGTCCGGTGGGAACAGTTCCACGAAACGCCCCGTCGTCCGGCCGACCTCGCTGCCCGCCGGATCGAAACCACCGCGTCGGAGTGCGTCCACCAGCACGCCGGGTGCCTGGTTCTCGGCAACGCTGTCGATGATGTAGCGATAGACCGTCTGCAAGGTGGCGAACAGGTTGAGTTGACCGGCATGGACCGGCGCAGTCCTACCGGACGGTCGGCTTCGATTCAATTTCAGAGCGAGTTGACGGTAGAAGATGATGGGAGGGATGCCGCGCTGCGCGATGAGACGCGCCGGCGCTTCCAGATCAAGAGAGCGCCAGGATTGGGCGGATATCTGGATGGATCGGGGAAAGTAACTGGCCGTACTGCTCTGTTCGGTCATATCTAGTGTCCCGCCATGAGCGTCGGGTTACTGACTGTTTTTTTTTGGACTTGGACTTGTCCGTTGCCGTCGATTTTTTCCCGGCTTTTCCGGTTTTCGAACCTTTCGAGGTCTTAGAGGGCTTTACCGCCTTCATGCCCTTCTAGGACTTACTTTTTATGATCTTGCTGATATTGCGGGGCGCGGGGT
>JAATGX010000178.1 GCA_015688915.1 Desulfuromonadales bacterium | reverse complement strand
GATCAAGACCATCCAGAGCGAGACAAGGCTGGCCGTCACGGCCATGGAAGAGGGGGTCTGCGAAGTGGAGCGGGGGACGGTGGGCGCCGCCAAATCGGGCCAGGCGCTGGAATCGATCCTGGAACAGATCAACGACGTGACCGCCCAGATCAGCCAGATCGCCACCGCCGCGGAAGAGCAGACCGCCACCACCAGGGAGATCACCAACAATATCCACGCCATTTCCGAAACTGTGCAGACGAGCGCCCGGAGTTCCCAGGAGATGGCCGGGGCAGCCTCCCGGCTTTCCCAGCTCTCCGGTGAGTTGCAGGAGATGGTCCGGCGTTTCAGGCTGTAGGGCGCAACACCGGCGGCGTTGCAGCTTGAGGGTGTCCGGCCCATGACCGATTACCGGGGGCCATGGATGGCAGGTTTCGTGGGACGTTATACCACCAGCCGATCATCCGCGTACCCGGCGTTGACCTCCAGCGCCTCGTTGATGGAGCGTATCGCCACCTCAAGCTGCTGATCGTCCGGCTCGCGGGTAGTCAGGCGTTGCAAAGCCAGGCCGGGCGCTATGACGAGCTTCACCAGCGGGTTATTGTCGTTCTTGGCGCTCCACTTGAGGAATTCGTAGGAGATGCCGGCGATCAGCGGCAGGAGCACGATGCGCGAACCGGCCTTGAGGTAGAACGGCCAGAGCTTGGGGATCAGGGAAAAGACCGCGATGCTCACCAGCATGACGATCAGCAGAAAACTGGTGCCGCAGCGGGGATGCAGCCGGCTGTAACGGCGCACGTTCGCCACGCTCAGCTCCTCGCCCGCCTCGAAGGCGAAGATGGACTTATGCTCGGCGCCGTGGTACTGGAACACCCGCTGGATATCCTTCATGCGCGAGATGCCCCAGATGTAGAGCAGAAAGACGATCACCCGGATCACGCCGTCCACCAGGTTGAAGATAATGTTGCTGGTGCCGATGACCGGTGTCAGCAGCTTGGTCAGGTAGAGCGGAAACAGGAAAAACAGGGCGATGCCGAACCCGAAGGCCACCGCCATGGTGCCGGCCAGGGCCCAGGAGGACACCTCTCCCCCCCCCTTCTCGCCCTCACCCGCCTTTTCCTCGTCGGTCATGGCCTCGTTGGCCGAAAAGTTGAGCGCCTTGATGCCGATGACCAGCGAACTGAACAGGGCCGCCGCGCCGCGCACGAGGGGCAGCTTGACCACGGGATAGCGCTCAGACAGCGGCACCACCAGCTCCCGCTTCACCACGATCTCGCCGTCGGGACGGCGCACGGCAATGGCCATGGACCGCGGGGCGCGCATCATGACCCCTTCGATAACCGCCTGGCCGCCTACATTGATTTTTTCCATATATCCTCGATTGGTTACTCCAGATTTGCGAAGAACTCCCGCACCTCGGCCGTCTGGCCGCAGCAGAACTGTCCTTCGGGGCAGGGACCACCGACGCACCCCGGCCCGGCTTCGCGGAAGATGACCGGCGCGATCTGCTTCACCGTCCTGAGCATCTCCACCGCCATCTCGCGGATCTCCCACTGGGCGCGCTGGCAGCAGCGCAGGGCAAAGAAATGCAGCAGTTCGCGGGCATTCATCGTCATGATGATCTTGGACTCGGTGGCATTGGGCAGGATGTATCGGGCGTCCTCCGGCGGGATCCCCAGATCCACCAACTGGGCGTACGCCTTGTGAACCGTCTCGGACATGAAGGCGAAGATCTGCCGGGCATCGACGTTCTCGGCGATGGTGTCCGGCATGATGGAGGTGAACTGGTCCTTGTGGGACACATACCGCTGCGACTGCTGGGAAAACGAGGCGATGCGGTGCCGCACCAGTTGGTGCGTGGTCACGCGGGAAACCCCCTCGATGCCGAAGGTGAAGGAGGCGTGTTCAAGCACCGACTGGTGCCCCAGGGACATGATCTTGTCCAGAAAGTGCTCGATATCAGCCGATTCGAGCTTTGCCCGCAGGTCGCTTATGGAGACCGGCGAGTAGCAGAGCCGGGCGGCCAGGGCCACGGTCAACTCGGGGTTGGGGGTGTGTTCGATAAGGGTAACGTTCATAATGTCCCATTCACGTAAAATACAAAAAAGGGGATTTGTCTGGCGACAAAACCCCCCTTGTACGTTGAACCGATGGAAAGCTACAGTTGGCCGTAACGCTTCTTGAAACGCTCCACACGGCCGGCGGTGTCAATGAGTTTCTGCTTGCCCGTGAAGAACGGATGGCAGGCGGAGCAGATCTCGGTGTTGATCTCCTGGCGGGTGGAACGGGTCAGGAACGTGTTGCCGCACAGGCATTTCACGGTCACATCGGAATACACGGGGTGGATACCTTCTTTCATTTCTTCCTCCTTATATCGTTGCGGCAAAAGTAACGCAGTGGTTGGCGGCAGTTTTTTATGTTAGCGACTCGAACTTCTTTTTGCAACCCTTTTTTGCCCACATCCCTGAAACGGGGGTTTTTGCCCTGGCACGGCTCTATGCTACTTGCTCATGGAATCCAGGAAATTCTGATTCGTCTTCGCCTCGGACAACTTGTCCAGCAGAAACTCCATGCTGTCCACCACGTTCATGGGATGCAGCACCTTGCGCAGGATCCAGATGCGGTTGAGCGAGACCTTCTCGATCAGCAGCTCTTCCTTGCGGGTGCCGGACTTGTTGATGTCTATGGCCGGGAAGGTGCGCTTCTCCACCAGCTTGCGGTCGAGATGCAGTTCCATGTTGCCGGTCCCCTTGAACTCCTCGAAGATGACCTCGTCCATTTTGCTGCCCGTATCCACCAGGGCCGTGGCGATGATGGTCAGGGAGCCGCCCTCCTCGATGTTGCGGACCGCGCCGAAGAAGCGCTTGGGCTTGTGCAGGGCATTGGAGTCCACACCACCGGAGAGGATCTTGCCGGAGGGGGGGAGGACCGTGTTGTAGGCCCTGGCCAGGCGGGTGATGGAGTCCAGCAGGATGACCACGTCGCGCTTGTGCTCCACCAGGCGCTTGGCCTTCTCGATGACCATTTCCGCCACCTGGACGTGGCGGGTGGCCGGTTCGTCGAAGGTTGAGGAAACCACCTCGCCGTTGACCGAACGCTGCATGTCGGTCACCTCCTCCGGACGCTCGTCGATCAGGAGCACGATCAGGTAGACCTCGGGATGATTGGTGGCGATGGAGTTGGCGATGTTCTGGATCAGCATGGTCTTGCCGGTGCGGGGGGGTGCCCCGAT
>JAATGX010000201.1 GCA_015688915.1 Desulfuromonadales bacterium | reverse complement strand
GAAGGCCAGACCCAGGGCGATGGGGAACTGGCCACCGACAATGGCGTACCCCCCCATGAAATTGAGCGCCGGGTCAAAGAGGTGCATGGACCCCCCCTTTCCCTTGCAGATGCCGGTTGACTTGCCGAACAGTTCGGCCATGACCCGTCTGGGCTCGGCGCCGCGCACGATGGCCTGGGCATGCTCGCGGTAGGCCGAGAGGATGTAGTCGTCACGGTGCAGGGCCGCGGTTGCCCCCACCGCCACCGCCTCCTGCCCGCTGTAGAGGTGCAGGAAGCCGGTGATATGCCCCTTGGTGTACTGCTCGGCGCAACGTTCCTCGAATTCGCGTGCGAGGAACATCTGCTCGTAGAGTTTCAGAAGTTGCTGGTCCACCATGACCAGGCGCAGCTTGGTTTCCATTCTATTCCTCCCGTGCCCTCAGGGCAGCATGGGTCATGATGCGGTCTCCGCAGCCCCATGGTTGACGGTACGCCGCTCCACCTCGGCCATGATCTCCAGCAGCATGAGGTCCACCTCGTCCCGCCGGCCGCGCAGCGTGGCTGCAAGGCGGGGGATGTAGCCGCGCTCCAGCAGCGAACGGTACGAACTGGTGAAACTCAGTTCCAGCGCCCATGAAATCAGCATCAGCTTGATGTCGTTGACCGATCGGCATTCATCCAGGCGCACGACCCTCTTTTCCGCCAAGTCCGCCAGGCAGGCGGGCGAGAACCCGGCCAGGTCGGGCAGTCCCAGGTTGACGGCCGAGGCCCGTTGTTCCTCCGGCAGGGCGCACTCGTCGAGGAACACCCGCCAGATGTCGAGCTTGTCGGCATCGCGGATCAACTCCATGTACACTCTGGTGGGCGACGTGACCTGTTCCGGCAACTGGAGCAGGTTGTGGAAGCGCACCGCCTCCTCGATCAGCAGGCGTTCATCGGCGCCGAGTCCTTCCAGAACCGACTGTTCGCGGATGACCTCCACGGACAGACGGGCATGGTTATCCGAATCGCTGTCGCGGAAGGTACGCCAGCGGCGGTACTGGGGAAAGCGCCCCACGTCGTGCAGCAAGGCCACTGCCCCGGCGATGGAGGCGTCTTCCGGCGGCAGCCCTTCACCCGCGGCAAGACTATCCATGACCTGGCATACCTTGCGGGTATGCTCCACCTTGAGCAGGATATTCCTGAGCCCCTCGGGGTCTATGTCGTAAAAGGTCTGGACATAGCCATCGAACCACGTTCGAATGGCCTCCAGCCGGGATTGTTCCATGATAGTTCCGGACAATCGGGATGCGTTGAAATTATCAAAATAATACTGTACCCTGAGGCGAAGTCAACCAGATCAGCAGAGGAAACCGATGCAGTTGTCATTTAGTGATACCCTCGATCCCCGCGAGGTCGCCGGGAGGCGGATAGAGGAGTTGCGCAGGTTGCTGGAACATCACAACCGGCTCTATTACGTGCTTGACGCGCCACAGATCAGCGATGCCGAATACGATGCCCTGTTCCGGGAATTGCAGGGGCTGGAGCAACATTTTCCCGATCTGGTGACCCCCGAGTCTCCCACCCAGCGGGTGGGGGGGGCGCCGTTGGAGCGGTTTGCCCCCGTGACGCACCGCCTCCCCATGCTTTCCCTGGAAAATGCCGTCAACGCAGCCGAGATCGGGGAGTTCGATCTGAGGGTCAAAAAGGTGCTTGGCCTTTCCCCGGATGCCGTGATTGACTATGTCTGCGAACCGAAGATGGATGGCCTTGCCGTGGAACTGGTGTATGAGAACGGCGGGCTCTCTATCGCTTCCACCCGCGGCGACGGCGTCACCGGAGAGGATGTGACCACCAACATCAGGACCATCCGCGCCCTGCCGCTTCGCCTTGGCGGAGAGCGCGTCCCCCGGCTTCTGGAGGTGCGTGGCGAGGTCTTCCTGTCGCTGGAGGCATTCCAGCATATCAACGCCGAGAAGGAGGAGCAGGGTGAGGCGCCCTTTGCCAATCCGCGCAATGCGGCGGCCGGTTCGTTGCGCCAGCTTGACCCGCGTGTCACGGCCCGGCGGCCGCTCTCCGTGTTCTGTTATGCCCCCGGCCTCTGCGAGGGGGCTGAATTCGATTCACAGCAGGTGTTTCTCCACGCCGCAGCCGGTTGGGGACTGCCGGTCAATCCCCTGATCCGGAGGGTGCAGGGTATCGAGGCGGCGGTGGCGTATTACCAGGAGATGCAAGAACGGCGCGAGTCGCTTCCCTATGAGATCGACGGCACGGTGATCAAGGTCGACTCCTTTGCCCTGCAACGGGAGTTGGGGGAGAAGAGCCGTTCGCCCCGCTGGGCCGTGGCCTGTAAATTCCCGCCGCGCCAGGCGGTGACGGTGCTTGAGGCGATCATCCCGTCGGTCGGCCGTACCGGCGTGATCACGCCGGTGGCGCAGCTCCGGCCGGTGGAGATATCCGGGGTGACCGTCTCCCGGGCCACCCTGCACAACTGGGACGAGATCGCCCTCAAGGACATCCGCGTCGGCGATACGGTGGTGGTGGAGCGGGCCGGCGACGTCATCCCGGCCGTGGTCAGGGTGCTGATGGAACGGCGCGGCGCGGATGCGCTCCCCTCCCAGCCGCCCCAGGTCTGCCCGGAATGCGGCTCTCCGGTTGTCCGTATCGCCGAAGAGGTGGCGGTGCGTTGCATGGGGCTGGCCTGCCCTCCCCAGATCCGCGAGTCGATCAGGCACTTTGCTTCGCGCAACGCCATGGATATCGAGGGGCTGGGGGAAAAGTTCATTGAACAGCTTCTCACCTTGGGGCTGGTGCGGAGCGTGGCGGATCTCTATGTTCTGACCAGGGACGATTTCATGCGGTTCGAGCGGATGGGGGACAAGCTGGCCTCGAACCTGCTGGCAGCCATAGAGAGCAGCAAACAGCGGGAATTGGGGCGCTTCATCTTTGCCCTAGGCATCCGCCATGTCGGGGAACGGACGGCCAAGTCCCTGGCCCAGGCCTTCGGTAGCCTGGAAAACCTGGAGCGGGCCACCGTGGAGGAGTTGGTCAGTATCCGCGATATCGGGGCCACGGTTGCCCAGAGCATTTGCACCTTTTTCGGCAACCGGGAAAACAGTGCCGTCATCCGGCGCATGCTGGATGCGGGTGTTGCCCCGGCCGCGGAGCAGAAGAAGGTCGGCGGCAGGTTCACCGGCAAGTCCTTCGTGTTTACCGGCACCTTGACCCGTTTCACCCGTGAGGAGGCCCGGCGGCTTGTCGAGAACGAGGGGGGGCACGCGGTCGGCTCGGTCTCGAAAAAGACCGATTACGTTGTGGCGGGAGAGGATGCGGGCAGCAAGCTGGCCAAGGCCAGGGAGCTGGGTGTGACGGTGTTGGAGGAGGATGAGTTTGCCGGGATGCTGCAAGGTACGGACACACCGGACTCGGCCTGAGGCCAGACCATGGTACGATATGTGTTGTCGTATATGACCTTTCCCGGTGTTATCGTCCACGAGTTTGCCCATGCCTGGGCCTGCCGCAGGATGGGGATACGCATCCACAAGGTCTGCTACCTGCGTATTGGCAATCCCCTGGGATATGTGCTCCACGATGCGCCCGCCCATGCGGCCCAGCACATCCTGGTGGCGGTGGCGCCGTTCTTCGTGTCCACCGTGCTGGCCCTGGCCGCAAGCCTGTCGGCCTGCGTCCTGACCCGGTCCCCGGCCTTCCCCGAGGTGCGCGGCGCCATGATGTTGGCGGCCGCATGGCTCAGTTTCTCTTTTGCCCTGCACGCCTTTCCCAGTTCCGGGGACGGGGATGCCCTGTGGCAG
>JAATGX010000275.1 GCA_015688915.1 Desulfuromonadales bacterium | reverse complement strand
CACTGTTTGAAATCCTTGATGGTCGAAATGACATAATCCCGTTGGCCGGCATCCTTCTGATGACAGCCGAAGCAGGTCGAAACAGGGTCGAGACCACTCGGCTTGCCGTCGGCCCCGTATCCGGCGAACACCCACCCACCCGTCTCCTTGGCCCGCTTATCCCTGCGCATCAGTACGATCATATTTTTGGAACCGTCCACCGAGGTGTCGGCACCGGCCTTGAGATTCAAATACTCTACGACGATCGTACTTCCCTCGGAAAAACGATTGCCCGCCTGATACCCCCGTACAGCCTTCTTGTCGGCATAGATGTAATGAATGCCGTAGAAAAGAGAGCTTTTGTCGGTTCCGATCTTGCGTTCGCTCTTCAGCCACGATGTATATTTTGGGGGAAGCGGGGGAACGGACGCGGACAAAACGGGGGAACAGACCATAACAATGCAGATCGTGCAAAGCCAAACAGACAGGTTCTTCATGGAAAACAGCCCTTTCAAGATCGTTTTTTTCTATACTATACCAGCATCGTTTCAATTGTCACTAAAAAGGGAGGATGCCGCGTGGTTTGATCCGCCTGATGGACATCATCGCAACAAACGCCTGGAAAACGAGCATGCGGCATAGCGTATTGACCTCTTAGGGTGAATGGTTTACCTTGAACAAACTCATATACGAGGAATTCATATGAACCGTCCCTCCTGGTATCAATACTTCATGGATATAACCCACCTGGTGGCCACCCGCTCCACCTGTCTGCGCCGGCAGGTGGGCGCCATCGTGGTCAAGGAACGCAATATCCTGGCAACCGGTTACAATGGCGTCCCGTCCGGCATTACCCATTGTGATGCGGATGGTTGCCTGAGGGTGCGTCTCAACGTGCCGTCCGGCGAACGCCATGAGCTCTGCCGCGGGCTGCACGCCGAGCAGAACGCCATCATCCAGGCCGCCCGGCACGGCATCAACATCGACGGCGCCACCCTCTACTGCACCACCATGCCCTGTATCATCTGCACCAAGATGATCATCAACGCCGGTATCCGCAAGGTCCTCTATTCCGAAGGGTATGCCGACGAACTGGCGCGGGAGATGATCGGCGAAGCCGCCATCGAGGTGGAACACTTCACGAGCGGCACCGGAGGCGGAACACCATGAAATGCCCATTCTGCGGCAACCCGGACAGCAAGGTGGTGGATTCCCGCCCCGACAAGGGGGGGACCGCCATCCGGAGGCGGCGGGAATGCGAGCAGTGCGCCCGGCGCTTCACTACCCACGAACGGATCGAAGAGATGCTGCCGCAGGTGTGCAAGAAGGATGGCCGCCGCGAATCGTTCGACCGCATGAAGATCATTGCCGGCATCAAAAAGGCCTGCGAAAAACGTCCCATCCCGGTGGAAGAGATCGAGCGCATGGTTGACCGGCTGGAGGCGCGACTGCAGGAGTCGTCGGAAAAAGAGGTTTCCACCACCACCATCGGCGAATGGATCATGAAGGAGTTGCACGGCATGGACGAAGTGGCCTATGTCCGCTTTGCCTCGGTCTACCGCTCGTTCCGCGACATCGGCGAATTCATGCAGGAGTTGCAGGATCTGTTGAAGAAATAAATAGGGACTGGGGACTAGGTACTGGGGACTGGTAACATCTTGAAAAACCGGTCCCCGGTCCCTGATTCCCAGTCCCCAAAAAAGAGACGCCATGTCCTCCACAGACACAAAATACATGAAACGGGCACTGACCCTGGCCCGCAAGGGGATCGGCAAGACAACGCCCAACCCGGCCGTGGGGTGCGTCATTGTCAGGGACGGCAGGATTGTCGGGGAGGGGTGGCACAAGAAGGCCGGCACCCCCCACGCCGAGGTGCATGCCCTGGCCATGGCCGGCAACGCGGCGCGGGGCGCCGATGTGTATGTAACGCTGGAGCCCTGCTGCCACACCGGCAAAACCCCGCCATGCAGCGATGCCCTGATCAGGGCCGGGGTCAAGCGGGTCGTCGCCGGCATGGCCGACCCGAACCCGCTGGTGAACGGCGGCGGCCTGAACGCCCTGCGACGGGCCGGCATCGAAACCGTCAGCGGCGTACTCGAGGACGATTGCCGGGCCATCAACCGTCCCTTCATCAAGCACGTAACCAGCGGTCACCCATTCGTGACCTACAAATGCGCCATAACCCTGGACGGCAAGGTCGCCACCGTGACCGGCGACTCCCGCTGGATCAGTTGCGACGAATCACGGAAATTCGTCCATCGGCTCCGGTCCCGCTGCGATGCGGTCATGGTGGGGGTTGACACCATCATCACCGACAATCCGCAACTCACCGTACGTCACGTCAAGGGGAGAAACCCCCTGCGGATCATCGTGGACAGCACCCTGCGAACACCGTGCAGCGTCGGCGTCCTCAGCGGGCCCCTGGCAAAAATGACCATTATCGCCACTACCGAGACTAATCCCCGCATCCACCGCCGTTACCAGAAGAGCGGCGCCACCGTGCTGGTCTGCCGTCGGCTCGACGGCAGGGTCGACCTGGCCGATCTGTGGGGGCATCTGGGAAAACGGGGCATCCAGTCCATCCTCCTGGAGGGGGGCAGCCGGCTGGCGGCTGAGGCGCTCAAACAGGGGCTGATCGACGAATGCATCTTTTTCTACGCCCCCAAGGTGATCGGCAGCGACGGCTTTTCCCCCTTTGCCGTCACCGGGATAACCGGTATGGCCCAGGCCATCCCCTTTACCAATCTCAAGGTGCAGCGCATGGGGTCTGATGTCATGGTCACGACACGCCCGGAGAAGCCATGTTTACCGGCCTGATCGAGGATACGGGCCGTGTGGCCGCCTTTGAACGCCGGGGCGATGCCGGCGTTGTGCGGATCGAAACCGCCCTCCCCTCCGGAGAGATCGCCATCGGCGATTCGGTGGCGGTCAATGGCCCCTGCCTGACGGTGACGGCAAAAGGGGGCACATCGCTGACCTTTGACGTCTCGCCCGAAACCATCGCCAGGACCACCTTCAGAACGATACGCCCCGGCGACATGGTCAACCTGGAGCGGGCGCTTCGCCTGGGCGAACGGTTGGGCGGCCACATCGTCACCGGCCACATCGATTGCTGCGCACGGCTGGCGCGGGCGGAAACACGTTCCGGAAACCGTGTCCTCGAATTCACCCTGCCGCCGGAGCATGCCCGCTATCTGGTGGAAAAAGGGTCGGTGGCCATCGACGGCATCAGCCTGACCGTGAACGGGGTCGGCGCGAACGGCTTTTCGGTCAACATCATACCCCACACGCTTACCGGGACCACCCTGGCCGGACTGAAACCGGGGGATGAGGTCAACATCGAAACCGACATCATTGGCAAATACGTGGAGCGCCTGGCGCAGCCATGGAGGAACGGCGGAGGGTTGAGCATGCGAACCCTGGCCGAGAACGGATTTTTGTAGGACGAAAGAGGGTATATGTCAGTAGCGAGCATAGAAGAGGCAATTGCGGATATCCGCGCGGGAAAGATGGTCATCCTGGTGGACGACGAGGATCGTGAGAATGAAGGCGACCTGACCATGGCGGCCGAGGCGGTCACCTCCGAGGCGATCAACTTCATGGCAAAGCACGGGCGCGGGCTGATCTGCCTGACCCTGACACCGGACAAATGCGACACGCTGGGGCTGCGACCGATGGTGCGGGACAACACGTCCCCCTTCGAGACGGCCTTCACCGTCTCCATTGAGGCAAAACGTGGCGTCACCACCGGTATCTCGGCCGCGGACCGGGCCCACACCGTCCTGACCGCCGTGGCCGACACCGCCACTTCGGCCGACCTGGTCAGCCCCGGACACATATTTCCGTTACGAGCCAAGAAAGGGGGCGTGCTGGTGCGCCTGGGCCAGACCGAGGGTTCGGTGGACCTGGCGCGGCTGGCGGGGCTTCGTCCGGCCGGGGTCATCTGCGAGATCATGAACGATGACGGCACCATGGCCCGTATGCCGGAACTGAAAAAGTTCGCCAGGCAGCATGGAATCAAGATCTGCACCATTGCCGACCTGGTGTCCTACCGTCTAAGACATGAACGCCTGGTGCGTACACTTGCCGAGGCGCATCTTCCCTCGATCTACGGCGGGGAATGGCAGGCCATCGCCTTTGAAAACGACGTGGACAAGCTGGAGCATATCGCCCTGGTCAAGGGTGAATTCTCCCCGAACGAGCCGGTGCTGGTGCGGGTGCACTCCGAATGCCTGACCGGCGATGTGCTGGGCAGCCAGCGGTGCGACTGCGGTGAACAGTTGCACCGCGCCATGGAGGCGATCTCCGCCGAGGGAAAAGGGGTCGTGCTCTACATGCGCCAGGAAGGGCGCGGCATCGGCTTGGTCAACAAGCTGCGGGCCTATGCGCTGCAGGATCGGGGGCGCGACACGGTCGAGGCCAACCTGGAACTGGGCTTCAAGGCCGATCTGCGTGATTACGGCATCGGTGCCCAGATCCTCCTGGCCCTGGGGATAACCAAGATCCGCCTGCTGACCAACAACCCCAAGAAGCTGATCGGCCTGCAGGGTTACGGCATCGACATCATCGAACGGGTCAGCATCGAGGCGCCGGCGACCGACGCCAACCGCGGCTACCTCAAGACCAAGCAACAAAAGCTGGGACATCTGCTGGAGAACGTCTAGAAGGTTGCTGAAAAACAGCCATCTCGCCGCCGTCCTCGCAAGCTTCCTTGTGCGGCGTAGCGCTGCTACGCCTCCGCGGAGCTTTCTGCGGGTGCGACGATCTGACTATTTTTCAGCAACCTGAGTTTTTTCAACATTCTTCTAAAAGGCAACGTGATGAAGATCCTGCTCCACATCTGTTGCGGCCCCTGTGCGCTCTATCCGCTGCGAACCCTGCGCGCCGCCGGCCACGAGGTCACCGGCTTCTTCTTCAATCCCAACATCCACCCTTACCAGGAGTATGCCCGCCGCCTTGAAGCCGTGCATGATATGGCCCGCAAGGAAGCGCTCCCTCTGATCATCCGCGACGACTACGATCTGGAGAGTTTTCTGGCCAATGTCGCCCCTGCTCCGGAGAAGCGCTGCGGCTACTGTTATGTCTCGCGCCTGAAGGCTGCGGCCGAGGCTGCCACTGGGAACGGTTTCGAGGCGTTCTCCGCGTCACTGCTCTACAGCAGGTATCAGCGGCATGACGAGATCAGGAGCTTGGGCGAACACCTGGGCCGGGAGCATGGAGTCACCTTCCACTATGAGGACTTCCGGCCGGGATGGCAGGAGGGAATCAGGCTGTCAAAGGAGCTGGGGCTCTACCGCCAGCAATACTGCGGTTGCATCTACAGCGAAAAGGAACGGTACCTGCCCCGGGAGAAACGGTCATAAACGGCATGGGACGCCAGTTGATCATCCTGGGGCTGATTATCGCGGCAATCGGCATCGTCTTCTCCCTTGGCCCCCGCATCCCGTGGCTGGGCAAACTGCCGGGGGATATCTCCATCAAACGGGAACACTTCAGCTTCTCCTTCCCACTCGGCACCTGCATCCTGCTTTCGCTGCTGTTCTCTGCGGTCCTCTGGCTGTTCCGGCGGTAAGCATGCGCTGACAGACAAGGCGTAAAAACAAAAAAAGCCCGCGTTGCCGCGGGCTTTTTCAGTTGCGTCGCATCAATGCCCGATCAGGCATGGATGGCACTCACGGGACAGGTATCCACGCAAGCGCCGCAGTCGATGCAGGTATCGGCATCGATAGCACGCTTGTTACCCTGTTCGCTGATAGCGTTTACAGGGCAGGAATCCTCACATGCTGCGCAGTTGGTGCAATCGTCGGTAATTGTATGGGCCACGGTTCTACCTCCTTGTAAGATTAGCCTTCCGGTTGGAAAACACCTTATTGATACCATATTCCCGGAATGTTGTCCAGCCAAGAAATAGCGAACCAAAACCGGTTCGTATCTGAAACTAAAATGTGTTGAATTCGGGAGGACTCTATTGTATATATCAAAAACAGTTTTATTTTCAATGATTTTTTTAGTTTGGGTGTTTGTTTTTTATTGATATTATAAATAAATTTCTGTTTATTTGAGGGAGGTGCACATGATCATAATGGCGCTCAACTGCGGCAGTTCTTCTGTCAAATATCAACTCTTCGATTGGGAACGGAAAGATATCGTGGCAAAAGGGATGGTCGAACGGGTTATTATAGGCGACTCGTTCATCATGCACGAGGTGCCCGGTCGTGAAACCTATCACCACGAGCAGGACTGCCCGAATCACCAAGCCGCCATTGATCTCCTCATCAAGACCGTTACCGACCCTCTGCACGGTGTTCTCAAAAGCGTCGACGAGATTTCGGCCGTTGGCCACCGCGTGGTGCATGGCGGTGAAAAGTTCACCTGTTCGGTCATGATAGACGACAAGGTCCTCGACGCCGTCAAGGAGGTCCAGCACCTGGCGCCGCTCCACAATCCCCCCAATATCGAGGGGATCGAAGCTGCCCAGGCCCTCATGCCGCATATCCCCCACGTGGCCATCTTCGACACGGCGTTTCACCAGACCATGCCGGAGCATTCCTACATCTACCCGCTACCGTATGAATGCTACGAGAAATACCAAGTGCGGAGTTACGGCTTCCACGGCACGTCGCACCTGTACGT
>JAATGX010000150.1 GCA_015688915.1 Desulfuromonadales bacterium | reverse complement strand
GGATCACGAGCGACCTGTTATTTCTGATGGGGCAGAATGTCTCCCAGGTAAAACTGGTGGACCGCACCTTCAATTACGACGCGCAACGGGCCAACCGCATCTGGCAGTTCATCCTGGAGCATAACCGGGGGAGCCATTTTCATTTCGAGATTGCCGCCGATCTGCTGACCGACGAGAATCTGTCCCTGCTCGCACGGGTCCCGGAAAAGACCTTCCGCTTCGAGATCGGTGTCCAGTCTGCCTCGGAGGACACCCTGGCGCAGGTTGGAAGAACGGGCAGCCTGCCCCGCATTTTCGAGAATATTCGCCGTCTGCGCAGCGAAACGCAGATCGAATTGCACCTGGACCTGGTGGCCGGGCTGCCGGGTGAAGATTACGCCGGTTTCCTGGACTCCCTGCAACAGGTGGCCTGTCTCGGCCCTCACGAAATCCAGATCGAACCGCTCAAGGTGCTCAAGGGTTCGCCCATGCGGGAGATCGCCCGGCGAGAGGCGTACCGTTTCTCCGATTTCCCTCCTTATACGATTTTGGCCACCCCCTGGCTTTCCTTCGTGGAAATTGGTCGCATCGAGGTCATTGGGCGGTTGCTGGACCTGTTTTACAATCATGGCGGCTTTGCCGCCTCGCTTCGATTCCTGCAGCGCAAACGGGCAGTTGCCCACCTGTTCGACCAGATGGCCCGCCAGGCCGGTACGGAAAACCTTTCCGGCTTCTCCACCCGCCGTGTCTACGAATTATTCGCCCGGTTGGCGGGGCCGCTGGTCGCGGATGCGGACCTGCCCCTGTTCCGCGAAGTCCTGTTTTTCGACTACTGCCAAAGCGAGATGCCGCGGATGGGCAAACTTCCCGATTTTGCCGAAAGCCGCCACAGGGAGTGCGCCTGGCCGGGACGGGGAGATCTGCCCGCCGGCCTGGACCTTCCCGCCGCTGGCCGGGTCAAGGCGTTCCGGTTCACCTTTTCGCGGGATTTCCGAAGCGAGCCATGGGGCGAGGGGCCGGCGCCCGTGACGTTCGTCTATGCATCGGCGGCGGGGCAAGGGCTAACGGTCGTCGTGGTGTGAAGAATTCTGACCCGGCTTTTTTTGCGGTATATTGGGTAAAGATGATAGTATGGGGCCACTGAGTTACTGACCTTGATTCACCGGTACGGGCGATATGTCATGAGCGACCTTTATACGTTGGTTACCATAGCGGATGGGCGGAAAGACAGTGAGGCGATCACGGAGATTTTGCAGAATATTCACAGCGGCCGGCTGAAAGACGACCTGAAGCTGTTGAATTTTATACGCGAAGTGCCGGTAAGTTTCAGCGCAAAGCTGGAAAACGTGGCACGGGATCGGGCCGAGTTGATCGTTCACCAGAGCCAGGCCGTGATCATGCGACATGACAAATACACCCTGATCAGGAGTTCACATTTCCCGCATGATTATGGCGTACACGCCTTTGTCGCCGTGGCGAACACCGCCACATGCGCGGCGATCCTGGTGCGATTCGCCTATGTGCAGATCCGGGCGGATCGGAGAAACGCGGTACGGGTCGAGGTCCATGCAAAGATTGCCGGGACCTTTTCCGGGCAGTCCGAAGGAGCGGTCTCGGGCGAGTTGGCCGATATTTCCCTGGGCGGATTGTCCATCAGGGTGAAGGGCAAGGTTGATGTGGGCATCGAGGAGGTGGGCACCTTTTCCTGTACGCTGCCAGGCGGCCTGCTTGAAGTGCCGGCACGGGTCCTGAAAATTATTGAGGATGACGACTGGCAGAAAGTTGTCTTTGTTATCGATGCCCAGAGAAAGATGGAAACCCTCATTTCACAGTTTATCCTGAATGAACAGGTCGAAATCATCAAAGAGTTGAAGGAACACTATCTCTGACACTGCGGACGCCTAACCCGCCGCGCGGCACGTCTGCATCCATCCCGGAAAACCATCGATTCCCTCCCGCTCCCACTCCACCGGTTCCATGACTACCTGCGTCCCCAATTCCGCCAGCAGTCCATCCATATCCTGTTCGAAACCGGGCATGACGGAGATGCGGATGATCCCGTTCGCATTATCCACTGTGGACATGACGTTCATCCCCTCGTAGGCTTCCAGGATGAACTTGAGGTAGACCATGTCGCGCCGGTTGACCCTGAAATAGCGGGAGATCACGGAATCTCTTCCCCCTGGATGGCCACACTTCCCGCCCGACCCGGAATTTCTCCCATGTACAAACGGCAGGCGGGCGCGCCGGTCACCTGCCGTGCCGCCTCCCCCAGGGTGATGCAGCGGATGCCGTCGGCAGCCAGGCGCTCCAGCAGCCGCACGAAGGAGGCCCGGATGATGCCCCCCTCCAGTTCGGCGTGGATGGTCAGCACGTTGAGTCCCGGCTTCAGGCTGGTCAGGTAATAGTCGTGGATGTTATCGGCGGTGATGCCGTTCTCCCCCAGGATCTCGTCCGCGGTGGGGAGGGTGGTGGGGATCTGCAACGTCCTGAAACGGCGGCCGTCCATGACCGGGTAAAAGGGATGGCTGCCGCGGCCGTCGCTGCAATAGGCGAGCCCCATGGCGTCCTGCACCTCCAAGGAGTCGGGCGACACGGTCCAGCCGGGCGCGGCGGTGGTGGCGGCCCGGTGGCCGCAGATCTCCTGGAACAGGGCGTTGGCCCGGCCCAACTCCATGGCGGTCAGGTGTTTGGGAAACCAGGGGAGGTAGTCGTGCCACTTGACGTGGTCCCAGCAGTGGATGCCGATTTCGTGCCCCTGGCGCTCCGTTTCCCGCAGCACATCGGGAAAGGAGGAGGCGATCAGGGGGGCCGGCAGCAGGGTTCCGTACAGCATGGTCCTGATGCCGTAGGCGGCCGGGGCCTTGGTGCGCAGCATCTTCTTCAGAAACCCCTTGCGCGTGAAGATGCGCCGGATGGCCTTGCCCGAGTTGTCCGGCCCCATGGAGAAGTAGAAGGTGGCCGCCACACTGAAACGGGCCATGTCCTCCAGGAGTCGCGGCACACCGTCCCGCGTCCCGGCATGGGTATCCACATCTACCTTCAACGCCAGTATCTTTTCCGCCATGTAGTTGTTCGTTTCCCATCGGTTTTTGATTGCACCGGAGTTTATCAATCTTTGTCCGCGGAGTACAACCCAAATCTGTCCCGGCAGTTGCCCATCCCTTGCTTGATAGGGAGCCGGCCGAGCGGAGACATCATATTCGTGCCGGAGTTCCCCTCTTTTTGACACCTTCTTGACATCCTCTCCCCCCATTTTGACACCCAATTTATGCCGCCCCTGCTACCTTCACATCAATGAAATCCGCGATGCTTTCCCGGCTTCTCTCGCCTGGAATGCCTCAATCCCGGAGCTTCAGGCGTCACGGATTCGGATGAAGGATTTGTCAGCAAGAGGAGCCGGGCCGCGAAAACGAAAAGAGGGAGTGAATTGGTCATGAAAAAGTCTTCATTGTTGCTTCTGGCAGTACTGTCTTTCCTGCCTGCGATGCTCCATGCCGTGTCCTATCCCATTACGGAAAAAGGGCCTTCTCATGTGAAGTCCGAAGACGCCATGACCGTGGGGACAAAGCTGTATCTGTTCCACAGCGGCACTGACGAGGTAAGGAAAAGCATACAAGTGAACGACGTGCTCACCGTTTATCGGGAATATCCGTCCGACCTCTTCGCTGAAACCGTGGAGGTCGGTAAAGTGAGGGTCCTTGCGTTGTCCGGGGATTATTATTTCACTGCCGAGGTGATCGGAGGCGACGTTACAGCGGGCGACCTGGCGAAAAAGGGAACGGTTGCCTGCTTCATAACCGCATTCAAAAAGAATGGCCGGCAACAGTAGCGTCTCGTTGTCACATGGTGGCGGTAACAGGAGTCGAACAAGCATTTCATCATCAATCAAAATCAACAATGAAAAAGGAGAGAAAAGGTGAAACTCGGAAAAATTCTGGCAGCAGCAGGTGTAACAGTGGCAATGGCATGTGGTTCGGCCCTGGCGACCCCATCGACGCAGATCTGGATCCCCTCCCCCGACGTCAAGGATTTCAAGGCATTTCACATCGACATCGACAACTACACCCGGTTTTCCACCAAAGACTCGGGCAACAATGGCCTGAACTCAAATCTATACAATATTGGTCTCAGCGCCGGTGTGCTTCCGCTTGAGAACCTCAAACTGGAAGTGGGGGTTGATTTTCTGACCACCGGGTTCCAGAGGGATACTGCGGCCGACAATCATCCGTTCTATGGCAACGTGAAACTGGGCACGCCAGAAAATGCCTTTGGAATAAAGGGGCTGCCGGCTTTTGCCGTCGGCGCCTACAACTTGGGCACCTACGACAAACCCGAGGCAGGCCTCTCCACCCGCCAGAACATCGTCTACGGTCTGGTGGGCAAGACCCTGCCGGTGATCGGCCGCCTCTCCGCCGGTGGGTACCATGGTTCGGCACGCGCCCTGGCCACACCCGGCAATCCGGGCACCACGAACAACAACAGCGGCGTCATGGCCTCCTGGGACCGCACCATGAACGAGATCTCCGACAAGCTTTGGCTGGCCGCCGACTACATGAGCGGCAACAACGCCAATGGCGAGGTAAGCTTCGGCGCGTCGTGGGCTTTCTCCAAGCAGGTTTCGCTGGTCGTGGGTGTTGTCGTGTTCAATCCGTTCTACAAGAGCTCTCCCGGTGACAACGGCATCAATCCCGGCGGAAAACCTGCCCTCACTACTCAGCTCGATATCAGCCTTCCCTAGCTGTCCCCGCCGCAATGCGGGGGCGGGCAACCGTCCCCGTCTTTTATCAGGGAATACTTGGTTCAGACGGGGCAGAACATCACGTCTTGATATCTTCTTGACATCCTTGCCCGCCATTTTGACACCCAATTTATGTCGCCCCTGCTACCCTCGAATCAATGGAAAGCATAACCGCAGGGGGAACCCAACCAATGAAGGCCTATCTGTTCAACGTCGAAAACGGACTGTACGCGGGTGAAACATTCGAACAAGCCGGTATCCTTGACATTGAGGACGGCATCACGCTGATTCCTCCTCCCGCTTATGGACATGACCAGGTGCCGGTGTTTGACCGGCAAAAGATGCAGTGGGTCGTGATTCCGGTTACGACAGTCCGGCAACTTCTCAACTTAGGAACCGTTACCACAATGGAGACACATCAATGAATATGTACGAATGGCTGCAAACGATCCTCTTTTTTATTGTTCTTCTGGTCCTGATCAAGCCGCTGGGCACCTTCATGGCCAGGGTCTTCCAGGGGGAGCGGACCTTCCTGTCCCCCATCCTTGTCCCCTGCGAAAACCTGCTCTATCGGGTCTGTGGGGTCAAGAAGGACGAGGAGATGGGATGGAAACGCTACGCCTGGTCCATGCTCCTCTTCAACCTGGCGCTGTTCGTGTCGCTCTTCGCCCTCCTGATGACCCAACACCTTTTGCCGCTCAACCCGCAGAAGGTGCCGGCCTTCACTTGGCAACTGGCGCTCAACACGGCTATCAGCTTCGTCACCAACACCAACTGGCAGGCCTATGTGGGAGAGCAGGCGGCTAGTTACTTCACCCAGATGGTGGGGCTGGCGGTGCACAACTTTGTCTCCGCTGCCACCGGCATAGCCATAGCAATCGCCGTGATCCGCGGTTTTGTGCGACGCAAGAGCTCCCTGCTGGGCAACTTCTGGGTGGATATGACCCGCTGTACCCTCTACATCCTGCTGCCTATCTCCATCATTCTCTCCCTGGTCCTGGTTTCCCAGGGGGTGATCCAGAATTTCAGCGCCTACAAGACAGTGCCGCTCGTGCAGAAGACCGGCTACGACAAGCCGAAGCTGGATGACAAGGGGGCTGCGCTCAAGGATGCCAAGGGGAACCCGGTGACCGAGAGCGTGACCGTGACGGAGGTGCAACTGCCCATGGGGCCGGTGGCCTCCCAGGAGGCTATCAAGGAGCTGGGCACCAACGGCGGCGGCTTCTTCAACGCCAACTCGGCCCACCCTTTTGAAAACCCGACGCCGCTCGCCAACATTATCGAGATCCTGCTGATCCTGCTCATCCCCGGCGCCCTGACCTACACCTTCGGCGTCATGGTGGGCAACACCCGCCAGGGGTGGGCCCTGCTGGGAGTGATGTTGTTCCTTTTGATTGTCGCATTCGGCGTCCTGCAAGGTGTCGAGGGGAGTGGCAATCCCTTGGTGGCCAAGCTGGGCGTAGCCGGGGCCAACATGGAAGGGAAGGATGTGCGCTTCGGCCTGGCCGGGAGCAACCTGTTCACCGTCGCCACCACCGCCACCTCCTGCGGCGCGGTCAACACCATGCACGACTCCCTCACCCCCATGGGCGGCATGATGCCGCTCTCCCTGATCCTGCTGGGCGAGATCGTCTTCGGCGGCGTCGGTTCCGGGCTCTACACAATGCTGGCCTTTGCCGTCATCGCGGTCTTCGTCTCCGGTTTGATGATCGGCCGGACCCCGGAATACCTGGGCAAGAAGATCGAGGTACGGGAGATGTGGATGTCGATCCTCGTCATCCTGACCGCCGGGGTCACGGTACTGATCCTGTCCGGGATCGCCATGATCACCCCGCAGGCCGTGGCGTCCATGTCCAACCCCGGCGCCCACGGGCTTTCCGAGGTGCTCTACGCCATCGCCTCCATGGCCAACAACAACGGCAGCGCCTTTGCCGGGCTGAACGCCAACGTGAATTTCTACAACCTGTTCGGCTCCCTGGCCATGACCCTCGGCCGCTACGTCCCGGCCATTGCGGTGCTGGCCATGGCCGGCTCCCTGGCGGAGAAGAAATACGTCCCCCCCAGCCTGGGTACCTTGCCCACCGACAAGGTGCCGTTTGCGCTCTGGCTGACCCTGGTGATCCTGATCATCGGTGCCCTGACCTTTTTCCCGGCCCTCTCCCTGGGGCCGATCGTGGAGCATTTGCAGATGATGGGGTAACGACTTGAAGTCCCCCTTTAACAAAGGGGGATACAGGGGGATTTGCTTTTGACGTCAAAATCAAATCCCCCCCAACCCCCCTTTTTCAAAGGGGGGAGCACAGAACACGGAGATATCAATCATGTCGAAACATGCTCAACCCCAAGTATCGGCCTTCGATTCCCGACTTTTACAGGCCGCTTTCCTCGAATCCCTGAAAAAGCTCGATCCCCGGGCCCTGTGGCGCAACCCGGTCATGCTCTGCGTGGAGATCGCCAGCGTCATCACCCTCGTGACCTTCGTCATGTCCCTGACCGGCGCCAACAAGGAACCGGCCTGGTTCACCGGCACCGTCTCCGCCTGGCTCTGGCTGACGGTGATCTTCGCCACCTTTGCCGAGGCACTGGCCGAGGGGCGGGGCAAGGCCAGGGCCGCCAGCCTGCGGAAGTCGCGCACCGACGTGACCGCCAAGCTCCTCTCCAAGCCCGAGTTCACCAGCGCCTTTACCATGGTCGGCGCCAGCCAGCTCCGCAAGGGTGATCTCATCCTGGTGGAGGCGAACGAGATGATCGCCGGCGACGGCGACGTGGTGGCTGGCGCGGCCCTGGTGAACGAGTCGGCGGTGACCGGCGAGTCGGCCCCGGTGATCCGCGAGTCCGGGGGCGACCGGAGCGCCGTCACCGGCGGCACCACGGTCATTTCCAGCAGCATCGTCGTCCGGATCACCGCCAATCCTGGGGAAACCTTCCTGGACCGGATGATCGGCCTGATCGAAGGGGCCAAGCGGCGCAAGACCCCCAACGAGATCGCCCTGGAGGTGCTGCTGATCGCCCTCACCGTGGTGTTTCTGCTGGTGTGCGCCAACATCAGCCCGCTCTCCGTCTACAGCGTCAAGGCCGCCAGGCAGGGGACGCCGGTATCGCTCACCATCCTGGTGGCCCTGTTCGTCTGCCTGGCGCCCACCACTATCGCAGCCCTGCTGCCGGCCATCGGCATCGCCGGCATGGACCGCCTGTTCCGGAAGAACGTCATCGCCCTGTCCGGCCGCGCCATCGAGGCGGCCGGCGACGTGAACGTGCTGCTCCTGGACAAGACCGGCACCATCACCCACGGCAACCGGCAGGCGGTGGCCTTTGTGCCGGTGGGCGGACATACGGAGCAGGAGGTGGCCGAGGCCGCCCTGATGGCGTCCCTGGCCGACGAGACCCCGGAAGGGCGCAGCGTGGTGGTGCTGGCGAAACAGAAATACGGACTGAAACAGGACACCGTCCCATCCGGCGCCGAGACCATAGCCTTCAGCGCCGACACGCGGCTTTCCGGGCTCGACACCGGTGGCAGGCAGTACCGCAAGGGCGCCTCGGACTCGACGGCCGCATTTGTGAGGAAGCTGGGCGGGAAGACCATCCCCGGCGACCTGGATGAGGTTGTGGACAGGATCGCCCGGAGCGGGGCAACGCCGCTGGTGGTCAGCCGGGACGCGGAAATATTCGGCGTCATCAACCTGAAGGACATCGTCAAGAGCGGCATCCAGGAGCGCTTCCTGCAACTGCGCAGCATGGG